>JAPLWK010000010.1:7446-37226 GCA_026396615.1 candidate division WWE3 bacterium
ATCACCACTTCCCCGGTCGCTGCCTTAACACCATGACAAAGTGCGTATCCCTTGCCGCGATTTTTAGTATAGCTGAGGATTTTTAGGTGGGGATTTTTGTATTTGGAAACAGCGGCCTCAGTTTTAGGGTCACCGTCAACGATTACTATGACCTCGTGATCCAGTTGCAGGAAATCTAGGGTTTCAAACAAATCATGGAGACCGGTCGTAATTTTCGTCTCTTCGTGATAGGCTGGGATTATAACTGAGACTTTTGGACTGGAACTATTTTCTGTCATAAATCTTTTCCACAAAATAATCCTCGACTTCTCCCAAGTTTAGTACTTGTGGTCGGTCTTGAAAACTCCTGGCGACCTTTTCGCTGTTTTCCAGCTGTCCTGCGGGTTCGTTGTGACTCACGAAAATGTAAAACGGCTCATTTTTGTTCGGTCCTACGTTCCATAGGAGCAACCGCAGAAATTTGGATTGCCCGGTTTCTTTCCAAAGGACAAAAGAGAAAGGCCAGGTGGGGTTGGAATTAACGCTACCAATATGAATAAAATTATATTTATCATCTTTGGTGATATTGGGGATAGTTAGCGCGACCAGTTTCTTAATCGTCATTAATTTCATACGATTCTCAATCTGAGCGTCAGTCGACCACTTAACCAGATTAGTGATAATAAAAGCGCTGATGGCAATAATGCCGAGCAGCACTTTAATCTTGGGGATTTTAATTAGGCTAAATACAAATAGTAGTAGGTCGCTAAGCGTTAAGAAGAATAACGGAAAATAGACCGAGTCAAGCCACCGAAAAGGCTTACCGCTGGCACTCCCATAGCTGGGAATTAAGGCCTGAAAGATTAGATAACTCAGAAAGAGAATAGCCACAATCGCGTTGGCGGAAGGTTTTTTGAGGCTGATAAGTAAGTTCCTTAGAGACCAGGCGATCGCTCCCAAGGTCAGAAGCATTCCTAGAGCCGCAACCGGCGGGCTGGTCGGGCTTTGGTCTTGCCAGCCGCGTGGGTCCGGGAAAAGTAAATCTCCATTAATTCTCGTAAGGCTTACGCCAAAATTTAATAGGCTCTGGAATTTATTAATAGCGTTGCCACTGCCCCCTTCCTTGATAGCGTTCACAACTTTGACAACGTTTTGGCCACCGAAAGCTTTATTTTCCAAATAATGCGGCCGGACCCCCAGATACAAGAAAATCAGTCCCGATAAAGCGATGACAATCAAATTCTTAAGCCTCAGATCTCGTAAGTAGAGAATTGGTAACAGTATTAAACCAGGTATGAGAAAAAACGGGGTGACATGCAAGTGAGTCATTAGTGAAATCGTAGCTACTGCTATAGGAAGAGCCCAGAGTTTTTTGTCACGAAAATACAGGATCGTGGTGATTACAAGAATCACTGTCAGTGGAGGAATCGCTCCCGGATTAAGGCCGACAATAGCCCCCGAGACCACAAAAAAAGATAGACTGTATAGAAAGACGGTGAGGATGGCCGCTTTCCGACCCAGCAAACGAGGCAAACAAACAATCATGAGGACTATCGCGAGAACGTTAGCCGTCGCCGTCAAATTATGCAGAATATAGTAGTCGAAGTTGGTGATCTTGAGGAGAAAGGTCGTTAAATAAGCGTAAGTAGGGGGGAAAGTCGCCCAAACTCCGCCAATGCTGGAACCCATCAGCAGCGGTTCGTGATAAATGATGTTTTTGTAAGCGATGGTTGCCAGCCAGGCGTGATCCTCGGTAAAAATAACTCTCTGGGGGAGCTGCCAAAAGCGTAAAATCAGTGCCGTTAAAAAAATCACACCGATTACAATAATGTATAAATGGTTCCTTTTAATTAATATCATCTTTTGGTGATAGTACCAAACCACATAATATATTTAAATTATAGTTATGGATATATAGCGGTAAGTATCTAATTTTTTTAATCGTAAAGTATTTCTTTATTGTTTCTAAACAATTATTAAATGAATTAATATGTTCAGTTTTCATCATTTCATCATAATTAACACCTCTTTTTTTAAGTATGATGCGACTTGGGGTAAAGCTAGTAAGAAATTTCCATAACCAGCCTGGGTCACAAGGTATGACAACAATCAGCTTACCGTTTGTTTTTAAAATTCTATTAAATTCCTCTAGGGCTTTTGGTAGATTGGGGAGGTGCTCAAGAATATGAGAAGCAATAATTAAATCAATCGAACGGTCTTGAAAAGGTGTTTTACAGCAATCCGCGACAACCTTTTGAATATATGGTTTCGATATTTTGATAGTTTTTTGTTCATCAATATCCAAAGCAATGTAGTTTCTTGAGGCGTCAATTCTTTCAAAGTGGGCATGGTAACCGTTTCCACAACCGATATCAAGTATTTGGCCACTAATATCTCGACCTTCGTGAGCTATAAATCTATGCCCTGGGTCTAAAGCAAGTTTTATTAAGAAGTTGTTACACCACTCATCCTGAAAATCAGGATAATACTCTTTCCAGTTGTTGGCATTGTTTAATTTGTCCATATTATATAGTTGTTTGGTCCGGAAATCAGATTACTAATCTTACCACCGTAGCCGTTTATTAAAAGATTGATGATCGTCTGACTATCTTTTTTCAAATCGACTCCGGGAAGGACTTGTTCAGATTGCGGTAAAATTGCTAAGCACCTCTTTTCCTCGCAGTTAAGGTGTCGTAAACTCTTTCCCCACTCACTTTTTCTAATGTAAATAATGTTATTTGGCAAATTTAATATCTGCCGGTTAAAATCAATAATTGGCTGAACTCGGACATCAAAGGCGTCAAAGTAGCCATAATCGAAGTAATATACCTGGTCCGCTTTTTGGGCGAGGTCAAGAACCGTTAATGCCGAGTCGTGTTTAACAGCGGCGGTTTTATCATTATATATTTCATTTAGAAGTTTTATGTCTCGATAAAGCTCAAAACAGGCCGTTGCTAGGAGGATAATCGCACCTAGTGCGAGAAGCGCTCGTTTGTTCTTTAGTCTTCCGACGATTAGATTTATTAAATAAACTTGGGAGAGGATTTTAAAAACCGCCAAGCCTCCGATTTCCAAAGATTCATAGTAACCATTATATGTTGAGAAATCAAAAATAAGAATCGCGATTACCCCGAAGGCCACAAAGCCACTTAATATTAATAGCTCCGTAGTAACGTTTTTTTGACCGCGGTTTAATTTTATAAGAAAACAACTAACAACCGCGAGAAGGCCAATACTCGCGATTAATTGGTTAAAGAAGTTATAGGAGAAGCCTTCTACAAAAATCAACTGAGTGTAGCGCCACGTGTTTTCGATCAGGACACGATAGGGGTGGGCATGTCTGGAAAAAACTGAGAGTTGATTAACTCTAAACATGAAGTCGGTGGTATTGCCCAAAAGGAAAATTATCAGAGGAAGTGCTACTAGGAAAGTGACTAAAGTGTAAATCATCGCGTGCTTTAAAGTTTCCTTACGATTTTTAGAATTGCCCCGACTAATAAAGGCGCCTCCGAAAAGAGCGAGCATAGGTAAAAGATTCACCTTAAAAGAGGTATAAGTATAAAATCCTAGTCCGAAAGACAATCCTGCTAGTACTGTGTCGCGAAATCGTTGGAGTCGAATAGCCCGTAAGGCTAGAAGGATAGACAATACTTCAAATGGAATCAGTAAATTTACTCGAAAGGGCAGCCGGTTAATATAAAGAACCCAGTAAGAGACACAGTACAGAAGGGTTCCAACTATAATTGGTAGATGCCGTTCTTTCCCAAATATTTCACGAAGGAGCAGGAAAAAAAGACCGATACCAACGATATTAATAAGAGCAACTAAAATTTTCATAGTCATAAAAGATTTACCTAATATTAAAAAGAAGCTGGCGAGCAGGTACATAAAAAGTGGTTCTACTCCGGTGTGTTCCGGAAAAAAGAACTGAATACGGGGGTGAGTAATAAGGCTTAGTGCCTGGACAGCGTAATATGCGGAGTCTCCAAGTGGAAACCGAGGAATGCTCGGTAAACCGTAAATTCTAAGGGTGGTTCCACCGGCAATAATTATCACAAGTAGGAAGACTGGAACCCAGATTTTAAGTTTTACTAACATAGTAATTTTTCTTTAAAAACAAGCGAGCGAGATGGTACATACTATATACAAGTAGTATATCTAAAAAAGGGATTGCCGGCATCACGATTCGTTGATAATCGTTAATCGCCGCCAATCCGGTAATTGCGACATAGTAAGAAGAAACCACAATAAATAAAAGCAGCTCAATTTCTTTTAAGAATAATTTTCGGTAACAAATAAAAAATAATGGAAAACCGGTAATTAGCCAGACTAGTAGGATTTTATGGTAAATGCTGGCAATTTTCTTCTCCAGCTCAAACAGCGGACTAGTGGTTTCCGAAAGAACTAAATAACTATTCGCTGGTTTGCCCATTGCCTCAACAACGACGGGTATTGACGAAGCGATATAGCTAGGCAGATTCCTCAAGATATATTTACGATCAAAGGCGTCCACAAACTGATTATCCACCGAGTACTTTGACACAAAACTGTTCTTAGGTAAGAAATCCCAAATGCATGTAAAAACATCGATTGTTCTTCTGGTGCCTTTACATTCCGCGAGTTTTTTCGTAATAGTGGGAAACTCAGGGTCGGCTTGGGGCACGAGGTTGTACTGGACTAACTTTCCGATCAGATTAACACCGGTTTCACCGGAAAGCCCAAAGTAATAATTTCGATGATAATTTAGAGACGAGTATATTACTTGAGGTACTACCACAAGGAAGACGGCCAGCGCAATGAGCACGATGTTTCTCTTTCGAAATAGCTCGCGCCCGTGAGAAGCGGCAATGAGAAGCAAGATTAAAATTCCCAAGTAGCAATTGGCGAATCGAGTAAAGGTTGCGGTGGCTATGATTATCACAAAGGCGAGAATTCCCCTTAAAGTCAACTTATACTTTAGTTTAAGCGCGACAGTAACAAGAAGTGCAAGAAGAAATAAATTCACAACTTCGGTCATCTTAAATTTAGTGAAAGAGTAAAAAGCGGGAGTGATTGCCAAAAGAATTATTGGTATCCAGTTGATACGAGTCGGCATTTTTAGCTTTACGATTAAATTCCAAAACAAACAGAGAGTTAGAAGCAGAATCAAGCTTTGAGATATAAATAGCGTCAAACTTCCCGAAGAGTTTGGAACGCTAAGGCCGTTTAAAATCAAAAAGATAGGGTAAAGTGGTGGGCGATAGTCGCTGATAATATTTTTAGTATCACGAGAGATAAAATCGGCCAGGTTTTGATATTCGTCGCAGTCGTAACAATCAGCCGTGGTTGGTTTAGCTTCCCAATAAATATATAAGGTAGAAATAGTTACCGTTATTGCTAAAATCAGCGGCCAATGAGTTCTTAGAAATCTTGGTAAGTTTCGCATAGACGAAATTATAGCAAAGCTTGGTATACTGAGGATGTGACTATTACCGCGCACTGTTTAGTAAAAAATGAAGAAAATTTTATCTGGTACGCTCTTTCTTCAGTGTTGCCTTTTGTCGACAAGGTTTTAGTTTGGGATACTGGCTCGACTGACAAAACTGTCGATATTATTAAATCAATTAACTCTCCTAAAATAGAATTCGCGGAGCGCGGTCCGGTTGATATCGCGCGTCACACAGAGCTTCGAAACGAAATGATTGCCAGTACTGCGACCGACTGGTTTATGATACTGGATGGGGACGAGGTATGGCCAGAAGGTCAACTACGCCATACAATTAATAATCTCAAAGGTTTGTCACCAGAAAAGAGTTGTATCCTTTCCAAGAATTTTCTGTGCGCCGGTGATATTTTCCACCATTCAACTTGGGGGCAGTATCATTACAATTGGGGACTGATCGGTTTTTACTTTCCGCGTTTTTTGAGGCGGATAAACGGGATTCATTGGGTGGGCGATTACGATCACGATGCGTTGGTTTATGAGGATGGTGGTAAAGTCGTTACCGAAGAGCACAGTGTCGTTTCCGATAATTATTTTTGGCACTGCGGAATTTTGCCCCGGTCATCTAAGGATAACGACATCAACCTGGGACACGGGCGGCGGCCAGTAAACACTTATGCATTGGGATTTTTGAGGCACGGGAAAAAACTACCACCTGGAGTCGAATTTCCCGTGGTTTTTAGTCAGCCGGCACTTAAGGACGTCACTTCGCCAAGAAGACTCTCTTTACTTGATTCCTGGAAAAACTTATTTTCTTCATATCTACCGTGGCGAATTAAAAAATGGCTAAGTTAAAAATACTAGAAATTAGCAATGGCTTGGGAGTGGGAGGGACTGCTCGGACGATTCAGACTTTTTGCCGATACCTTGAGGAACTCGGTCACGACGTCCATGTGGTCGGAGTTTTTACCGGTGGTAAGCGGGCTGATGAGTTGGTTGACGAAGGCTTTCCGGTCAGAATATTTAATGGCGATATCCAAGCTGTTAAAAATTTTCTAAGATCTGAAAAATTTGATGCTATTCATATTCACCGTCGGGGGGCCTATGAGGCTCATTGGCTGGAATTACTTCTCAACCGACCGGCACCAGTGATTGCCGAAACGAATATTTTTGGCGAGTACGATTCAGCGACGGTTGATTTAATTGATTACCACTTAATGACCAGTCAAATGATGTTGAACGAGCGGTATTTACCAGAGCTACCTTGGTCAAGACGAAAAAACTTTTGGCCGAAATACCGGGTACTTTATTACCCGGTTGACATTGTCTACTTTGAAAAATTTAGGCTATCCGAAAATGAAATCCTCCAAAAAAAGCGGGAACTGGGGATTAATGATGGAGATTTAGTAATAGGAAAGGTTGGGGCGCGGGCGGCGCTGGAAAAATGGAGTTACTTAGTCACCGACATGTTTCCGTTACTACTAAAAGAAGTTCCGAATGTTAAGTTTATTCTGCAGGCGGCTCCGGAGGTGGTTATCGAAGATTTGAAACGCACACCTTACGCTGACCATTTCATTTTTTGTCCGGAAACAATTGACGAGGCGGAACAAGCGGCTTATTACCAACTGCTTGATATCTTTGTACACACCTCCAAAATTGGCGAATCTTTTGGACACTCCCTTGCCGAAGCCATGGTTTGGGAAAAACCTGTTGTAGTCAACTCCACGCCCGGAGTCGATAACGCTCAGTTGGAGCTAGTCGAATTTGGTGTAACTGGATATATAGCAAGCACTCCGAAGTCTTTCGCAGCCGCTGCTGCAGCTCTTTTAAAAAATCCAGGTTTGTCTAAAAGAATTGGTCAGGCTGGTCGGGAAAAGGTACGTCGGGACTTTGATTCACTAAAGACCACTAAAAACCTCGTAAATATTTTATCGGTTAATCAAAATTATAATTATTTTCCATCGCAAACGCATATAACCAGCTATCGAGAAGAATACCGTCGTCGTTTGCGGCAGGACTTTTGTAAAGCTGATTTATGGGAAGTTCTAAAATATCAAACCTACCCCCGAGTCAAGTCTGAATTAAAGCTCCTTTTGCGGGGCTCCCGTTACTAAAGTTGAATATGAGTAGCGTCTCTAGGTGGTGATTAATTACCAAGTTGAGTCTAGTTTTCAATACGCTTTTTTTGGTGGTCAATTTATTGATCCAATCAGGAAGACTGGTAGTTTTGGTCACTATATAACTTGGCCAGCGATAGCGGTTAAAATAATTAATGATAGCGACCGCTTTTTCTTGTGACGTTACATCGGTTTGACCCAGGAAATATATATTTTCAACGGGGTATGGATTATCAAGCATCCAGACACCCTCAGATTTGCCGGTCGATAGCTCGGAATTCAAGACCATACCAAGTTTCGAAGCGACCTGAACATCCTCGAATGTTTGATGTGTGTAAACGTATTTAATACCGAGTACGCAGTCTAGAAATAAAGTGGCGATTATTAGGATTAACCCCAAGTATTTCACCAAACCTTGATTTCTAATTAACAAAACATTACTAACAATCAAAGCCGGTACCACCAATAAGAAATACCTTGCCGGTTTGTAAGTAATCAGGTTAAACCAGAAGAGGCTTCCGACAAGGAAAGCCAAAATACTAGCGTCTAAAACATCAGCTTGTCGTCTGACAATTTTTACGATTGTACCGACCATAAAGAGCAGTGAACCGATTGCTAAAAACGGCAGTAATCGCCAGACCGTAGCTTCGCCGCCTTGGAGAGTGCCACTCAAGGAAGCAAGCCAGAAAGCTGGGTTTAGTACTTGAGAGCGAAGTAAGGGCCGATATTTGTCGGTAAGCTCTAATGAGGCTACAGATGATTCAAACGGAAATGTTGTTTTAAAAATTATGGTTGTCGTAAAATATACTACCGCGAATATTAAAAATGGGCAAAATAATTTCGGAAGCTCTTTTATACTAGGAAGTTGACGCTTGATCAACATAATTAAGAATACTGCCAGGAACATGGTTATACCTAGATAAATACCATTGCCTTTGGCCAGGTACCCCAATGACCAAAAAATTCCGGTAGTTAGGCTCCATTTTAGATTTATTTGAGGATATTTTTTAAGGGTTTGATACCAAGCCATTAACCCTAAAGTGCTTAGGAGGACGACAGTTGTTTCCGGCATGGCAATGCGACTATGAATTAATAGTAAGAAGTTACTGGCTGTTAATAGACCTGCGATGAGGCCAAAGATAACCTTATTGGTTACCTTTTTGACGAAAAAAATAATGGCAATAATTAAAATAATGCTACTTAGAGCGGCCGGAAGTCTAAAAGCACTAAAGGTGACTCCGACAACTTTCACAAAAGGGTACTGAAGAATCGTCCAAAGAGGAGAAACGAAAAAAAAGTTAACACCATCAACGATAAGTTTATTATTGAGGGTTAAGTTTCGGGCGTTATATGAATAATTTCCTTCGTCCTCATTGTGAAGTATAGAAATATTTACCGGATCGGCGCTTAAATTAGTGAAGCGTAGCAGCCCAATAATTACTACAGCAAGCGTTAGAAGGAAGAGACTAAATTTTGCTAATTTTGTAAATTTCATAATATTTTGTTTTTATAAACAGTTTCTCATTAATGTCAGCCATGTTTTTTTGGTAGTTGAGAATTTGCTCCCGAGTAAAACCCGGACTGGAGTTTTCAAAAAGTAAGTAGGCTAAATCTTTGGATGGCACTTTGTTCCAATTTAACCAGCGAAAAAATCGGTCCTGAAACTGTGGTTTGTCATAATACCAAAACAAAGTAATGAACGGCGGTAGGGCACCACTTTCCAGATGATCGCCGCGAAAAAATTGAAAATCAAAGTTCTGTTCTTTGGCATCGACTAGCAGTGTTAGTGCGATTTCTTTTTCGTCCCGATATCGCACAAAACTGTAATCGTTGGTTTGTCGGTTTAGATACACGAGATTGACTAGTGACACTATTAGCAAAATTGCCATAAATAAAAAACGGTTTTTTAGAAGTGTTACAAAGTAGGCGACGACCATTACTAGTATTGGGAAAATAATGTTGCTAAACCACCAATTAGGGCGCTCGGCGGTGCCGAAGCGGACTAGCAGGCCAAAGAAAAGCAGATACAGCAAAAAAATCACGGCCGCTCTTTGAAAAGACAAATCAGCCTGTTTTCTTTTGATCAGAATAACGTAAATTAGGGTTAGCCAAAAGACTACGGAAACCACCAGAGTCAATGGGTAGATATTTGGAGTCAAGACGTCGCCGGGAGTTTTTAGAATCACCGTGGCGTAGTTTTTTAAACTCGTCACTAGTGGTACGGTTTCCGCCAATGCTTTCGCGGTTTTGTCACGCGAAAAGAAATAATTGTAGACGGTAGTAATGTTATAGCCGGCGAACTTTTTTTCCTGAATTCCGTAAGGAATAATTGCCAGGCAAAAAAATACCAGACCGGCTTTAATCCAGTTTGATCTGGATATTTTTGGTCTAATAATGACCATAAGTATTAGTAGGGGTGGAATAATGAAAAAACTGCTGGCGTGAAAACTAATCGTCCAACCGAGAGCCAAAGCCGATAACCACAGGTACTTATCTCGACCTTGTAAAACTTTGACAAACGACCATACCAGCAGCACTGTCGCCGGAGGAACGAATCCTGGATTAAGGCCGATCGAATTATCGTAAATTACGAAATAGCTAACCGCATACAGCAGACTCCCGAAAAGACCGGCTTTAAAACCCCAAAGGTTTTTAAGGCAGCTGTAGAGAAGAATTATTGTGAAAAGACTTAATAGGTCGGTAACGACAGGTTGGGTTAAGGGGTGCCAATTACCGATTAAATAAAAAGGTAGAAGAAGATAGTAATAAATAGGACTCAGGAGGTTCCAGGTGACTGAGGCGGCTGGACCATGCCAAACAATTTCCCCTAATTTAACAATTTTTAATGTAGTTAACAGATCTCGGGCATGGTCACCATAAAAAACTACTTTAGATTCGAAATTAACGAATCGAAAAAGCGCGCCTATCGTAATAAGGAGTAGGGGCACCAAGTAATTTTTTATTTGGGTGGCACTGATTTTAGAAGCTAATCTCATCTGAACAAACAATAATAATTTAGAATAGTCATTCCCAGACGATATAGTGCGATTCTGGCAGAATCATTACCTGCGAAAAAAACGCCCTTCATAACATAAGAGGAGAGCAGTCGCAGCGGATCATAAAACAAATAAAATAATTTCCAATTTAACCGCTGTTGGTAGTATTTAAACGTTGGGTTGGTTTTAGGGTCGGTGATATTAAATTCTGGCAGTCTAGAGAGAGTTCTTAATTGGCAGGCTCGCAACTTAGCCCGTTTAAAACCTTCGCCCCAAAAATTTTTAAAGCTGTAACCACTACGAGACTCCAGAGGTCGATGTTCCAGGAGCAAATCGTTTCTGATCGTCGTCACTCCGTAGGTTCTGGGATGTTCATGAGTGAGTCCCAGCATGTACATTTTAGATGTTCGAAACAGTGAGGGCCTCGGCTCTTTGGAGAAATACCCGTTTTCAACATAGTGACCGTTTACGGTAATAGGCCAGCCAAAGGCAAAACTGTCAATTTTATCATTTGTGATAAGCTCCGGAATGGATTGCCTTAAGTCCCCAGAAAGATACTCATCGGCATCTATATGTAATATCCAGTCGCCATGCGCTTCCGAAAAACAGAAAGGACGGTGATATTCGGCTTCTCCGACGTGTTCTTTTATGAAGATTTTCGCCCCGTAAGTTTTGGCAATCTGAATGCTTTTATCAGAACATGGCCCATCATGAACAATAACAATCTCATCTATGACTCCTTGCAAGCTTTCCAGACACCTAGGAAGTAATGTCTCTTCATTATAAATAACTAAACAGGCGGAGATCATACCATAAGTATTGTACAATAAGCAGAGCGATGGGTGTGTACACAATTAAAGCAACAACTGAGGAAAAAGTGCTGCAGGCTCAAATAGAGGCTATAGTATCCGCGTTGCGGGCTAAATTTCCGGAAAAAATCGAGGCAATATATTTAGTTGGGGGCTACGGACGTGGTGAGGGAATTCTTAATGAAGAAACAGGAGGGTTTCTAAACGACTTGGATTTAGTGGTTGTTTTGAAATCATCGGTGAGTCCAATTAAACTCCCGAGCACAGATATCAATTATATTATTAAGTCGGACTTAAAAATACTAGCTCCTACTCAGTTCAACTTTGATTTTAAGTATGGCTCACAACTACTGTGTGGGTTGGACATTCGAAATCAGCTTCCAAATTGGCAAAGTAACGAGGTGACAACTGAGAGTGCTCTCATAACTTGGAGGAACCGTCTCGTGTCATTTTTAGAAGCCCGCCTTGAAAAATCGGATAAACGTTTCGAAATTTTTTATAAATCTAATCAGCTGTCCAAGGTGATTTTTTGTTTAGTTGACGTGACTTTAATTAACAGTCATAGGTATAAAGTAACATACTTGGAAAAATCGTCCGCCTTTGGTGAAAATACTTTAGTTTCCAAGGCTTTGGATTTTAAATCTTCGGGAAAACTGCTGTCAGACTCTGATTGGGAAGAAGTCCGGCAATTTTATCTTAAAACGGAACCGATTAATTGGCTCCAAAGTAGTCAGTCTCCACTTTATTTTCTAAAATGCTTAAAGAATTCCTGGCAGAGTCGTCGTCCCAAGTTATTAAGTGCTCGTGACGAAAATGATTTAAACTTGTATAACATGATTAAATTCAGAGACTACAGAAAGCAAGCCGAATTGATAAAAATATGGTATCAACTAAACCATTGACAACCTTTTTAATACTGATTGACGCTTGGCGTTGGGATAAGCTTAATCCCGTGGACACCCCGTTCCTGTTTGAGCTCTCTAAAAAATCCCGATACGGTTCGCTGCGGGAACCCTTTGTTTATCAAACCAGGCCGGCCTTCATTGCCGGACTTGATCCTGAAGTTTCCAACATCGCTGAGCAATTTTACTTGGATCCGGGTGACAGCCTTCCCAAAATTCTAAAGTATTGTCCGGATTTTGGAGCTACATTTCGGCGCAGGGTCATTGATCGGTTGGTTCGGGTTAACGAACGGCATAAGGGCAATTTTGGTTCCGGAGCTTACGGATCGGTTTTTAACGTTCCGTTACCTATCGCGCCTTTTTTTGGATTTTCGGAAAAAAAGCTACCTTATGGAGCGGGATACACGGCTAGCCCAACAATTTTCGATTTACTAAAAGAAACTGGACAAACCTGGTTATGGTTAGGGTACCCAACTCATAATCTTCTAACATCAGAAGTCTTACCGTCATTTCAAACAGCCTTTAAATATCAAGATTTGGTATTTTTGCATTTTTCTGAGACCGATTATGCGGAGCACCGCTTTGGTCCTGATAGCAAAGAGTACCACGAAAAACTTATGGAGGTAGACGCCGTTATTAACCAATTTGTCACTGCGAACGCTACAAATAATTTTGTTATTTTTGGTGATCATGGAGCCGTGACTGTTAAATATCACGTAGATTTGTGGTCAGGTCTTGACACTTTATGTACGCGGGAACACTTAAAAATTGGGCAGGATATACTATTTTTTCTGGATTCCACGCGAGCCCGTTTTTGGTTTTTTAATGAGCGGTCACGGCGTTTGGTTTTAGACTGGCTCGCGTCCGTTTCCGGTGGTCGTATTCTAACATTAGAAGAACGTCGCGATTTAAAAATTAATTATTTGCACCATAAATTTTTCGAAGAAATGTGGGTCCTTGATGGTCCGGGTTTAATTTTTCCAAACTATTATAATGCAAAAACACCGGAACTGGGGATGCACGGTTATCTTCCTAATATTAAAGATAACGAAGCGGCTTATTTGGTGAGTGAACCCGGTGTTATTGCTGAATCAAGAGATATACAGATGAAAGAAATATTCGGGTTTTTAAAAGATGAAATCATTGATATCCATAATCATAAGAACTAAAAATGAAGCGGTTCCTCTTCAGTTGCTTTTAGAGTCACTTGAGACTCAGCAAAATGCTCCGGAGTTAGAGGCGATCATCGTTGATAATTTGTCAACCGATGATACTTTAGAGGTGGCGAAACGGTGTAACTTAGTTAAGAAAGTGGTTGAGATTAAGGACTTTAATTACGGTCGGGCTCTAAATCTTGGTGTTGCTGCGGCCAAAGGCGATTACATTCTTTCATTAAGCGCTCACGCACTACCGGCTTCTGACCTTTTTTTAGCGGGCTTATTAACGTGCTTAACTTCTTCCCAAGCTGTCGCTGTCTCAGCTAAAGAAATCCCTTTTGCCAATGCTCCAATTTGGGAAAAAATTAGATTGACTAAAATCTGGCAAAGTACACATCGACCTTTCTCGAACGTCGCGGCGTTGTATCTTGGTTCATACCTCCGAGATCACTTATTTTTAGAATTACCGTATTCAGAAGATTCGGCTTGGGCCGCGGCAGCCAGACTTGATGAGAAGAATGTTACTTACTGTGATGGGGCTCAAATATTTCATTCACACCTGGAATCAGCTCAAGAAATAAAATCAAGATTTCAGAAAATATATTTGGCTGAGAGACAGCTTCGAACTTGTCCAAAGTCAAATTTAGGCAGAGTGACATTGGGTTTTTTAAAAGATACTATTAGGGATACACCGTATCTTAAAAATTACTCAAGAAATTTGGAAGGAGCCCTGGTTAATTTTTGGAATTTGCTGCGGTTTAATTATTGGAAGCGACAGGCCCAGTTTCGAGGATAACCTTTAAAATTTGATCTTTATACCAAACCTCCAACGAATTTCCAAAATAAGTTGCTTCCATAAGGTTGGTATCGTTTTTATCTAGTTTCACAATATTATTTTCAGGTAGTTTAAATGATTGTAAATACGTCTTAGCAGCTTGTTGGTGATCGTTTAGCCATTTGAGATCGGGGTCGGTGGTTTGGGCAAGCATCAGTGTTGCAAAACTCACGACGAGAAATGTCGCTAAGGTTATTTTTAAAAGACGTTTGTTTGTCGTCAAAGCTTTGAAAGCCGTTGCGATCATCATCGTAATGCCAATCGTAGGGATGGCGTCTAAATAAGCGAAGGTGTGGTTACCGAGTAGTGTAAAAATGCTGACGGTGACTATAAATAAACTAACTCCAAAAAGTATCATCTTTTTGTCTAGTAACTTATTTTTAAATGCGAGAAGCGTAGTGGTCACGATAATTAGTATTTTAGATGCTAGCAACAGGTTGACGATTCCAAAGCTATTATTTCGGTCAAAACCGGCGACAAATGGGTAGAGAACATATTTTCCTAGTGTTTTTAGAATTGAGATTGGGTCAAAATATCTGCCGTAGACGTTACCTCCTGGTAATTTTACGTACCAAAAGTAAAAAGCTAAATAAGCAATCGTTAATAATATAAAAGGTAGTGTTTTTAGAAAAGCTCGTCTGATCGTTGTCGTAAGTTTAGCGTCATAAATGCCCGCCTGCCGGCGAGGCAGGCCGCCACTACAAATCGTGTGGTATATAAATATCGTTGGCGCAATAAAGATAGACATCTCACTACATAAGAAAGCGAGGATTAGAGTGACGAAACTTAGTAATCTGAATTTGCTTCTGGCAGATGTCGCAAGTAGTAATGTCAACAGAAATAGGAGCGTTGACATAGTTTGGTAATTAGCGGCGATCCAGCCGATTTCAAAAAGATGAATTGTGTTTAAGCCATAAAAAATCGCTCCAAAAAGTGCCGCGTAGTTGTTACTGAATCTTCGAATTAATTTGTAGACAAGTGTCGTATTCAAGGCGAGCATCGTAATCCCAACTAATCGAAAACCCAGTGGATTTAGGCCCCAAATGACGCTATTTAACCAAAAGTAAAATTGTTGAGATAGTGGTCTAAAAAACCAATATCTTGACGGCGTCAATATAGCGGAAATATTAGTGAACGTCGTTGGTAGATGAGGCAGAAAACCGAAGTCGTCGCGGGCAAAAAACCAATTAAGAATTGGTGAATACACCAGAAGTAGAATAAAACATATTACAACGAACAGGAAGATAGCCTTAAATTTCATATCTGACGTAAGTAAAATAACACCGGAGCGAAAACTACGACCCCATAAAGTATTTGCCAGGTATCTAGAATATTCGTGGAGTTTTGACCTAGAAAAGCGAGCGGAATGTAAAAGGCCAGACTACTTAGGGAAAAAATAGTCGTTAACCGCCAGATTTTGTCTTTAGTTTTTAGTAGGGCGACTGGGAGTAAAGCCCAGGTAGCGTACCAGGGCCAAAAAGACCGTTGGGCAAATATCAAAAATAGTGTCACTGCGAGACCTGAAGCTCCGAGCCAAACGAAGGGAGTAACCAGTTCTTTATGGCTCGCTTTTTTTAGACAATACCTTATAAAAATCGCTAAGCCTACCAGAATTAAGCTGATCCAGAGAAATTTTGCGGATACCGAGAAAATTTGGTGCCCAAAGATCGCTTTGTAAATACTAATAATTGGAACGTAGAAGGTGGCGAAAACACTGTTGATAAACCAGTCGCTTTGACGGCTAATACCATCAAAAATTCGGGGGCCGATTTTGATCCAGTAAGGATAAAAAGTTATGGCCGCCAAAGCAATGGATGCCAGTCCTGCGATAACTATTTTTATTAACGTTGTTTTGACCTTCTTGTTCTCAAAGGCTTGGTAAAGTAGATAGCCAATTACAAAAGGCAGGAAGATAATCGCGGTGTACTTTATTAAAATCGAAGTGGCGATAAGCCAAAGGCCAATGATGGTGTTTTTTCTAAAAACTAAGTAGAGTCCTCCAGCAATCAGGAGGAGCATTAAAGCATCGAAATGGGCATTCACCGCGAACTCGAACAACAGTAACGGATTGAGAAGATACAGTAGCGGTAGATTACTTTTGGCTAAGCCACCCTCAGAATTAAATATTTTCGATATTTTATAAATGATCCACGAGGTGAGAAGGTGGCAAAGTAAAAATATTAATTTGTAAAAATACATTTGACCAAGCCAACCAAAAGATTCAGATATTTTCCAAAAGACTTTATTTATTTCCAGCCAGAGCGGTGGGTACATTATTTTGCCGCCGTTCATGACTTGATCTCCCGTGAATGGATTCAGCTTGTAGAAACCACCTAAGTAGGGGTTGATATGAAGGAGGATTTCTCCTTTGGCTGCGCCGCGGTAGTAAGAACAAAGCAGCCGGTGAGATACAAACCGTTTATTAATCCGGAGTAAGTGTTGTAGCCGGATCCGGTAAGGTAAGAATCGTAAAAGCGGAAGTTAAAGCCTGCGATTTTAAAAAAGTTGAAGATTGTTGGTAGAGCTAGAAACACCCAGCCACTCACGAAAATTAGCTTTTTTAGCATATTAAATATTTTCCAGAAATATCATTCCAGCGAATATGGATAAGGTCAGATGCCGATTGCCAGACATCTTTAGATAAATTTACTTTGGTGCGTTCGTCGTTAGTCCAGGAGACCGGAATCTCTTTTACTGCATATCCGAATTTTTGGGCTAGAAATAAGATTTCACTGTCGAAACCCCAGCGTTTAATTCTTTGCACACCAAAAATCTTTTTAGCGGCGTCGCCACGAAACGCTTTAAACCCACAAGTGAAGTCGGTTACCGACAAACCTAAAATAATACTTGACATGAGAGTGAAACCTTCCCCAAGCTTTTGACGCCAGAAAGATTGATGCTTTAGAACAGACGCTCCCAATGTTTTACGACTACCGATAATTATCGAAGTGTTTTTACACATTTCCGGCAGAAAAAGGTTGAGCTCCGTTATTGGGGTTGACATATCGGCGTCTAAAAATAAGATGTAATCGCCGGAAGCTTTAAGGATCCCCTGTTTTAAAGCGTAGCCTTTACCCTGATTTGGGATGTAAGAAATTATTTGATAAGGAAACGTCGAGGACAGACTTTTTATAGTTGCAACCGTGTTATCGGTGGAACCGTCATCTACAAAAATCACGTCAATTGTAACGTCAGATGACGATTTGTAGTTGTTTATAGCCGTGATAGCTTTTCCGACCCGATTGGCTTCGTTATAGACCGGGATAACCAGAGTTAGTTTCATGCGGCTTAAGTTTATCATTTTTAATTGCTTTTCTGCTAAAATTGGCTTTGTGAAAGTGACTGCCGTCACCGTAAATTATAATCGCCCTGGCGATACAGTTGAGTTAATAACTTCTATTAGACACTCTGATCTGGCGGATGCGTCACTTTTGGTCATCGACAACGGCTCGACTGACGGCTCGCCGCGAATTCTTAAAGCCACTTTTCCGGATCTTCAGATTGCGTCGTTACCGCAAAATTTAGGCTTTGCCGGTGGTTTTAATTATGGCATGGGGATGGCCTTGGAGGCAGGGTCCGACGCAGTGCTAATAATTAATAATGACACCGTAGTCCCCGAAGTTTTTTTAGGGTCGCTGGTTACAGCTTTAGCGTCAGATTTAAAGATTGGGGCGGTTTCCCCGAAGATTTACTGCAGCGACGGGAAAACTATTTGGTGGGCCGGTGGGAAGTTGAACCTGGATCGCGGTCAGATAGTTAATGTCGGCTCAGGAAGAGTAGATGATGGTCTATATAGTAGTATTGTCGATTGTGATTATTTAACCGGTTGTTGCGTTTTATTTCGGTCATCCGCTTTAAAATCCGTTGGACTATTTGATCCGATTTTTACTCACACCGGTGAAGACGTCGATTTGTCGTTGCGACTTACAAAAGCCGGTTATAAGCTCCATATGATTCCTCAAAGTACTCTGATTCACAAGGTGTCGCAGACTGGTGGGGGAGAGTTGTCACCTTTTCATTTATACAACCTAGAAAAATACCGAATTCTACTGATGAGAAAGTGGGGATTTTGGCATGGTCTTCTGTCATGGCTAGCGCTGACGCCTCTGCTAACGCGGCGGATTGCTAGTATAATCGTCAAAGGCCGGAGTCTGAATAGCGTCTTGGATGTGATAAGAGGTTGGCGTGACGGCGTTAGACTAAATTATGAAAAAAGTACTTAGCGTTCTCATATTTTTAATTTTCGCTTTAACTTCTGTTACCAATCAGCTGCAGTTTAGTTTGATCTCTGATAATTTAATCCCGATTCGAATCGTTTTAGTAATTTTTCTAATTCTTAGTGGTGGTTATTTTATTTACCGCGAAAAAGCCAATTCCCTAAAGTACATTTGGTCGCAGCTTTTAAAAGACCGCGTCTTGTTGGTCGGAACTTTATTATTTATTTGGCGGGTTCTAACTGTCCTTGTAGTCGGCAATTATAGTTCCGGCCTTCCCATGTTGATCTTTTGGGCATCTATACTTGCTTTTTATGTACTCTTCAATCGGTTCTCAAATGTTAAAGCAGCGACTTACGGTTTGTACCTTTCTGTAGCCGTTTCAGTATTTATCGCTATTTACCAAACAGTCAGCTTTGTTGGCTGGGGAATTCAACGCTTCGATTTGTGGGGTTGGCAATTTCCCGATGGCTTTCGCGTGCCGGGATTAATGCTCGACAGCAATCACTACGGCATTTTTATGGTTGGTGGTTTTTTTATTATTTCTTTATATTTATTACTCAAAAAGAAATATTTATGGACTATAATTTGCGCCTTTTTAACAATTGGAACTTACTCATTATCTTCGTCTCGCAGCGCCTTAATTGGTCTGCTGGTTGGTGGCCTCGTCACTATGGTCATCCTAGCCTTACGGCGGCAGTATAAAGTCCTTGTTATCTTCGCTGTTGCTTTGGGTTTAGGGCTTACTAGCGGAACGGCGATTTCTAAAGTCATCGATATTTACACCACTAATTTTTTGAAGACTAGCATTATTTTGCATCAAGAGGTGGGATCAAAAACGGCAGCGAAAGTCGCAGATACGCTCCAGAACTCCAATTCCGAATCAATCCAATTTGAAGGGGCCTTTAATTTTCTAAATAATTTATTGCCATCAAGAGTAAAGCGGGTATTTGATTCCTCGGCCAAGTCTCATTTAGCGATGGTGGAAGCGTCGGTAAAACTGGGACTGCGTTATCCTGTTTTTGGGGTTGGTTACGGCAATTTTTCAACAGGTCTTAAGAAAGAATCGGATATTTACGGTCCGGCCAGCCAATTCGATCCTCGTGGACTTTCCATGCCAAAGTTTCCATCCCACACTTTATGGGGCGAACAACTGGCCGAAACCGGAATTGTAGGGCTTGCGCTGTTTACGATTTTAGTAATTTTAATGTTTATTAAATTAATTAAAAAGCCGGGTATTAGCGGAGCATTACTAGCTGGGCTCTGGATTGCCTTTCTAATATTTGCTATTTTTTATAGTGCTAACGAAGAGTTTTATTGGCTGGTCCCATTTTTGGGAATTTTGTTATGAAAGTTTCGATAATCTCAACCGTTTTAAACGAGGATAAATATTTATTTGATTTTTTAGACTCTTTATTTAGTCAAACTTTGGTTCCTGACGAAGTGGTAATTTGCGATGGGGGATCAATTGATACTACTTTAGAAAAGTTACAAATTTACGCTAAAAAACAGCCTAAATTAAAAATAGTTACTGCACCCGGGTCAAATATTTCCGGTGGTCGTAACGCAGCTATATCCGCAGCTACTGGTGACATTATCGCCGCTACCGACGCCGGAACTCGTGTCGCTCCAGATTGGTTGGAAAAACTAGTGTCGTCATTTACTTCACCAACAGACGTCGCCGCCGGATTTTTTGCGCCCATCGCCGATACTACTTTTGAAAAGTCGTTAGCCGCAGTTACCGTTCCGGTTGCTTCCGAAATCGAACCGGAAAAGTTTTTGCCCTCCAGCCGTTCCGTCGCTTTTTATAAATCAGCTTGGGAAGCGGTTCGCGGTTACCCGGAGTGGTTACCAATTTGTGAAGATTTAGTCTTTGATTTAAAACTTAAAAAAGCCGGTTTTAAATTTAATTTCGTGCCAGAAGCCAAGGCCTATTGGCGACCTCGCCAAACCTTAAAAAAATTCTTTAGGCAATATTTTATGTATGCCCGGGGCGACGGGCACGCGAAATTGTGGTGGCGCCGTCATTTAATTCGTTATTTAGCCTATATTAACGGCCTTTTGATTTTATCAATGCTTTTTAGTCACTCCATAATGTGGTTACTGCCATTCTTTATCGGGGCGGCCGGTTATATGTCTAAATTCTATAATCGTTTTTTGATTCATTTTCCCGGACAACCGCTTAAAATTACATCTATCGCTTTTTCATATATTCCGGTAATGGTTTTTATTGGTGACGTCGCTAAAATGCTGGGATACCCGTGGGGTAATTATCAACGGGTTGCCGGGAAAATAAAATATGAACCATACCAGTAAGAAACGAATTGGCATCGACGCCCGTTTTTACGGGGCGGCTGGAATTGGGCGCTATATTTCCTGTCTGCTTAAAGAGCTTGAAACAGACGAGGTGCACGAATACTTCGTCTTTTTAAACCAGACAGGCTTTGATTTTTTTAACCCCACAAATAAAAATTTCCACAAAGTTCTTTGCGACATTCCTTGGTATTCCTGGAAAGAGCAGCTAGTTTTGCCTTTCGTCTTTGGTCGCTATCATTTAGACTTATTACACATACCTCACTTTAATATCCCGATATTTTATTTTGGCAAAATTGTCGTTACTATTCATGACTTAATCATTAACGATTTTTCGACAGAGCGGGCGACGACTTTAAGTCGTCCTTATTATCGATTTAAACGTCTCGTTTACTCGTGGTTAGTGAAAACTGCTGTAGCTCGATCGTCTAAAGTAATAGTCCCGAGCAACTACACTAAACAAGTGGTACAACAAACTTACGCTGTAAGTGAATCTAAAATAATTGTTACTTACGAAGGTCTGACTAAAAACATTCACGGCGGACATCCGCTGTTTAGCGGTATGCCATATTTGTTGTTTGTTGGTAGTATGTACCCACATAAAAATTTGGAAAGACTAATTGAAGTTTTTGTTACTTTACGTCGAAATGGAACTTTTAGTGGCGACTTAGTGCTAGCAGGAAAATCTGATTATTTCTCACAACGTTTACAAGCCGAAGTTTATGTTAAGTATCCCGACATGACCGCCCAAGATATTATTTTTCCAATTTCTAAATACCCTCGTTTGCCGTTGCAGGATGATGAGTTGGCGGAACTTTATCAAAATGCCGTCGCTTTTGTTTTTCCCTCTTTGTCTGAAGGTTTTGGTTTGCCGCCACTTGAGGCAATGGGAATAGGTTGTCCGGTCGTCTCATCCAATTCCACATCGATTCCAGAGATTTGTGGTGATGCGGCCCTTTATTTCGATCCTTTAGACGCCTCCGATATGGCCGCTAAAATTTCTAAAATCATTTCTGATCCGGTTTTGCGGTCAGAGTTAGTAGAAAAAGGTCGGAAGAATATAGAACGGTTTAGCTGGAGCAAAATGGCCGGAGAGACGCTTAAAGTTTATGAAGATTGCCTTAGTTCACGATGATTTAATTCAGTTCGGTGGGGCCGAAAAAATGGTACTAGCGATGCATGAAATGTATCCGGAAGCGCCGTTGTATACATCGTTTGCCTCGTCTGACTGGGTTAAAAAGTGTAATGAACTTAATATTCATCTCCGAACGTCGTTCATGCAGCGGCTGCCTTTTAAAAAGGAGCTTTATAAGTTCTATTTTTTGTTATATCCCTTGGCTTTTGAATCATTTAATCTGTCGAATTACGATGTCGTTATTTCCTCTTCAGCCCGTTTCGCTCATGGCGTTATTACCAAACCAACTACTTATCACATCTGTTATAAATACGCTCCGGGCCGAGCTTTTTGGGAACCACAAAAGTACTTTCAAAATCTACCGTGGTTAATAAAAATACTTACACCGGTCTTAAGTTATTTGCGAATCTGGGATTTTGTGGCAGCCCAAAGGGTTAATAAATTTTTGGCCGTTTCAACAAAAACGAAAGAGGTGGTAAAGAAGATATACAGGAGAGACTCGGAAGTTCTCTACCCGTTTGTTGAGACTAACAATGCGGTGTCATCAGATATTAAATTACCAACCGACTATTTCTTGATTGTCAGTCGATTGTCACCTTGGAAGCGGGTCGATGTTGCTATTGAAGCTTGTCTTAAAACCGGTCGAAATTTAATAATAGTAGGGGAGGGGTCGGCGAGAGGTGGTTTGGAGCAAAAAACAGATAACACACAACAAATTTTATTTTTAGGTCATGTCAACGACAATGATCTCGCAGCAGCTTACACAAATTGCAAAGCTGTTATAATTACCCAAGAGGAAGATTTCGGGATCGTGGCAGTTGAGGCGGCGGCGTACAAAAAGCCTGTTCTTGCCTTTAAGGCCGGTGGTTCACTGGAAATTGTTAAAGAAAATGTAACGGGGGAGTTTTTTTGGCCCCAAAACGCGGCGGCTTTAAGTGATACCATTAGAAACTTTGATGATCATCTATATCAAGATGACCGGTCATATGAAGTCGTCACAAAACAATTTAGTAAACACATTTTTATGACATCGCTTAAGGCGATAGTCGATAGATTGGGAGCTTGATGCTTTATAACTCTTTAAAACGAGCTTTAGATATTTTAGGTAGTGTGATTGGGTTAATTATTTTCTCTCCAATTCTGCTTGCCACCGCTATTTTTATAAAATTAGTTTCTTCAAAAGGTCCGGTGTTTGCGGATACCCCCAAAAGAGTCGGTCAATCCGGGGTGGAATTTAGAATGTACAAATTTCGAACCATGATCCCAAACGCCCATCAGTTCTTGCTCGATAATCCGGAATTATACGAAAAATATAAAAAGAATAATTTTAAACTGGACCCGGATCCTAGATGGCTTCCCGGGGCTAACTTTATTCGTAAATTTAGTATCGATGAGTTGCCGCAATTTATTAATATTCTGATTGGCAACATGAGTTTAGTTGGCCCTCGGGCTTATTACCCATTTGAACTGCGGGACCAGCAAATAATTTATCCGGATACCGCCCCGCACATTCAGGAAGTTCAAAGCGTAAAACCAGGCTTAACGGGCCTGTGGCAGGTGAGTGGCCGCAGTGGGATTAGTTTTCCGGATCGTATAAAAATGGATTCGTACTACTCTAGAAAGCGTTCAATTAGTTACGATATTTATCTACTTATAAAAACTCCGGTCGCCTTGCTCTCGGGACGGGGGGCGTGCTAGAATTTGATTTCATGACTGTCAATTCGAGTAGTTCGATTACCAAAAAACGTCGAAAGTTCCCCAAAAAGGCTCTGATTATCGTTGGTGCCGTTTTAGTTTTCTTGGTTATCTTTGCTTTTTTTGGTGCGGTCACTCCCGCCACTAAGATGTTGGGAACCGCTAAAACGTTACGTGACGAGGCGAGGCTGCTTAAAGATGCCGCGGCGACTCAAGATTTAGATCAAATTAAAACCCAGTTAACCGCCACTAATGCCACTCTTAGCATTCTTCAGAGTCAGTTTAAGGGGTTTGGTTGGATGCAGGTGGTACCGTTTGCGGCTGCTTACTACAGTGATGCTACCCATGGTCTAAAGGCGGCGATGGCCGGAGTCGATGCTGGTCTTAAAACCGTCGACGCCATTTACCCTTACGCCGGGACGATTGGACTTAAAACTAACAAAACCGAGGCTTTTGGGAGCATTAAAGAAAAAATTGCGGAACTTCTAGTAGTCGGTCCTCAAATATCACAAAATCTGGGGCCTGTCCGAGCTGATCTTGACGTTGTCAGCACCGAACTTAACTATATCAATCAACTTTGTCGGAAGCGAGATCGGCGGTCGTTGGTATCGACACGGCTTTCCCTGACATTCAAGCGGCTTTAAATACACTTCCGGCAGCTCTAGGGACAGATGGCACGCCCAAAACCTACGTCCTGATTTTCCAAAATGATAAAGAATTACGGCCAACCGGTGGTTTTTGGACGGCTTATGCTTTAGTTACCTTTAAAAATGGCCAACTGATCGATGTTAAATCAAACGACATGTACAATTTAGACGCTCAAATCGGGCTTCGGAATCATCCGGCTCCGCCAGCTTTCTTCAAAGGCTTTTTAGATGTTGATTATTTTTACGCCAGGGATGCCAATATTTCACCGGACTTCGTTGTTTCCGCCCAAAAGTTTCAGGACTTCTGGAAGCTAGCCGGCAACGCCCCTGTCGCGGGAATCTGGGCGATGGATACCTATGTACTACAAGAGTTATTAAGCGTTCTTGGTCCCATTAAGACCGGCGGTTATGATCAACCATTCGATCAAAATAATGTCGTTGAAAGGATGGAAACTTATGCCAATGTACTTCTTAAAGAGCAGGCCGGTCGAAAAGATCTTATTGGGGAACTAATGAACTCTATAATGGGTAAGGCTTTTACCGCCTCTCAAAAAGACTATCCAAAATTAATCTCTGCTGCTGTTAAACTCCTGGCTCAAAAGCACATCTTATTATCATTTAATAACTCCGGAGTTCAAGCGATCGTTTCCAAATACAATTTATCGGGTCAGGTTATACCATATATAGGTGATTATCTATATGTTAATGATGGTAATTTTGGTGGCATGAAAGCGAACTGGTTTGTGACTGAGCAAATTAGTAAAACCACCACTGTTGACAATGGCAAGCTTCACAGCGTGGTCACTATTAATTACCAAAATCCCGGAGCTTACAACGTGAATTGGAACACCGGCTACAAAGACATTGTGCGGGTCTACGTGCCTCAAGGTAGTAAGCTTCTTAGTTCTTCCGGCTCTGTTACACCAGTCACCGCGGCTGACGAACTCGGGAAGGCATATTTTTTGGCTAGCGTCCTGGTTAAACCAGACGGTGGTACAGCGTCGCTCACTTTCACTTACACTTTGCCAAGCACCATTTCGTCAACCGGAGCTTACAAATTATTAATTCAGAAGCAGCCGGGAACCGGGGCCACTCCGGTCACCGTCTCCACAAATGGCAAGACTCAGAAAGTAACTCTAGAAACCGATCAGGAAATAACCGCTAACCTCTAAACGTGGCTCAGACCTTCCTCGTCACCGGCGTCATTATCAAGCGGAGTAATTACCGGGAAGCCGATAAGTGGTTAACTTTAATCACTCGCGAAAAAGGAAAAATCCGGGTTTTAGCCAAGGGTCTTCGTAAGTTATCGTCAAAACGGGGCGGTAAACTGGAGCTTTTTAATTTAGTTCGTCTGCAAGTGGCGCCAGGCAAAGCTTATCTCGTTGCGGCTGAGGTCGAGACTTTGGAAACTTTTCCTAAATTTCGTCAAGATTTAGCCAAGTTGTCGCTTGTTTTCACTTTTGCCGAAATTGTTGATGTTCTTACCGCTGAGGAACAGGTCAACGTGAACTCACTGGGACTTCTCACGAATTTTCTAAGGCAATCTGAAAGTTTGTCGCAAACCGACTTAGAGGAGCTGCTAACTCGGTCGCTGGGTGAGCTTTTAAAGAATTTAGGCTTTTGGGACGGTCTTTATCTTCAAGAAAAGATGACTAAACTCAGTTTTATAGAGTCTTATGTAGAAACGATTACAGAAAAGCGACTGCGATCATCAAAGGCTTTAGCTACGTCGTCTCCCGCCTTCGCTAAAGCTTCGGCGGATTGATGGTTGGTGTTTTTTCGTTGACAGACCGCCTCGTTATTGTTACCGTAGAATCTAATGTCTGATTCATCTAAAGAACCTTCAAAAATGGATAAAATTGTTTCGCTGTGCAAGCGGCGCGGTTTTGTGTTTCCGTCGTCAGAAATTTATGGCGGCTTCGCGGCCGTTTACGATTACGGTCCGTACGGAGCAGAATTAGCCCGTAATATTCGAGATTTTTGGTGGCAAGAGATGGTCCAAAATCGGGAAGACGTCGTGGGGCTAGATGCAGCCATCTTTATGCTGCCAAAAGTTTGGGTGGCCTCCGGGCACGTTGGCGGCTTTTCTGATCCACTTGTCGAGTGTAAAAATTGTCACACTCGCAGTCGAGTTGACCATTTGCTCGAAGACGTGGATGTAAAAGCAGACGAGAAAATGTCGGAAGAGGAAATCAACAAAGTGTTTATCGAAAATAAGGCAAAAGTTAAATGCCCGTCTTGCGGCAAAAATGATTTCACGGAGACGAAAAAATTTAATCTGTTAGTGCAGTCAAACTTGGGAAACTTCAGCGGTGACTGGACAAAAGAGCCTGTTTACTTGCGGGGAGAGACTTGCCAGGGAATCTATGTCAACTTCAAAAACGTCCTCAACTCTTCACGCGTCTCGGTTCCATTCGGAATAGCGCAGATAGGTAAAGCTTTTCGGAATGAAATTACCGCTCGGCAATACATCTTTCGCACTCGCGAATTTGAGCAAATGGAGATGGAATACTTCACGTCACCGGAAACAGAAATGGAGGAGTACGAAAAGCTGCGACAACTTCGTTGGAATTATTACTTAAAAATGGGAATTAAAGAGGAGAATTTAAAATGGCATAAGCATGAGAACCTCGTCTTCTATGCCAAAGAAGCCTATGACATTGAATATAATTATCCATTTGGCTTTAAAGAATTAGAGGGAATTCATGCGCGGGGTGATTACGATCTTACTCAACACGCTAAATTTTCCGGCGAAGACTTTACTTACACCGATCCTAATGATCAAACGGTTAAATACGTGCCCCACATCATTGAATCTTCTGTCGGAGTCGGTCGCACTTTACTAGCTATCTTAAGCGATTCCTATACCGAGGAAGTAATTAAAGAAGGGGAGACTAGAATAGTCCTTAAAATTCTGCCAAAACTCGCGCCAGTTAAAGTGGCCATCTTCCCGTTACTAAAGAATAAACCGGAATTAGTCGCCAAAGCTCAGTCAGTTTATGATGATCTTAAGGGTCACTTTATGTGTGAATTTGATGACAATGGTAACGTTGGCAAGCGCTACCGTCGTCAGGACGAAATTGGAACTCCTTGGTGTGTTACCGTAGACTTTCAGACTTTAGAGGACGATACAGTGACTATAAGGGATCGTGATTCGATGGAGCAGGATCGGGTAAAATTGTCAGAGATCCTATGTTTCGTAAACTCTAGATTATAGTTCTGTTCTAGTTTCTAACAGCATTAAGTTTGTTGACGTTTAACTTGGCAGTTTTTCCTTCGTAATTTATATCCAGATCTTCTCCAAGGGCGTGGCCTAAGATTCTCTCCGCAATTGTTGGGTCAGTTTCAGCTTTGTCTTCAATCATTTTAAAAACTTTCTCAGCTAGCTGTTTTGGAACCATTAAAAACATTCTTTGGACGCCGCTCCGTTCCTGGCGATCAATGCTTGTGACGCGATAAGTTAGCTCAATAATTTCCATATTTGGATCCATCTTGATGGATGGTCTCTTTTCCGATGAATACGGTTGTAGTTCGTTGTAGTTTGAAATTAATCTTACTCGGGATTCTCCGGTCTCCAGTCTGTTGTTATTGGCTGTCGATGGGAAATTTCCATCTATTGTCTCTTGGATTTGATCAGCTTGATGCTCATCTACATTAATCAGACCTCTATTTCTGTATCCACCAGTGTTTAGAACTCCTCCAGGCTCTTTACGATTATTCACAAATCCCGTGCCAATTTTACTTGTCAGAGCCTCTTTAATTTCGTTAATAATGATTAATTCAGTTTGTTTCTCCACCTTCCCAAAAGCCGCATCGATGCTAAGTAATTTCGAATCTTGTGGTGTTTTAATGCCCTCTGCCGCAGTTGATCTTAGAACCGGGGTTGGTTTTGGCACCACTGCTTTTGGAGCTTGGGATGTAGCCGCTTGACCCTTAAGAAGATTTCGGAGCCAGTGAGCCTGGTCTCGGAGCTCGTGTCCTTTGCTCTGAATACTGGCGATTAATTCGGTTTTTTTAATTTGTGAATTCAACCTTTGTTCTTCAGCTAACTCCATCAGTAAACTATGAGCGATGGCCAGTTCAATTAAAGTGTGCGGATCCGACGTGTTGCCGATCAGTTTGGGGTCAGCCAGTTCTTCCAGAAATTGCTGGCCGGTTTTTTGACGGGTTAACTCCTTGAAATCATGTTCAATTCTGGCTAGTTCTTTGGGAATGGGGTTTTCATATTTTTTCGACAAGAAGCCTGTTTCCTTTGTGTCTTCTGCGATCGCTTGGATGCGGTCACTGTAACTGGCCATAAACCCGGTTTGACGGGCTAAGGCTTCGGCGGCTTCAAGATCATGAGACCTCGAAACGCTCTCCGATCTTTGAGTAATACCATTAACCCCCAGTGGCATTTCAGATTTTCCTGTTTCACCACTTGCTAATTTAGCTTCAATAACGTCATTTCTGATTTTTCCTTCACCCATCATAAAATTAGTCTAAATCGTGGCAAAGTATTTTTCTATAACCTTATCTATTTCTGGGAAGAGGAGGGCTAAGTTAACTACGTGAGCCTTAAAATTTAAATCAGACCGCTCAATTTTATCTAAATCCACTGTTGCTTCAGCAATTTCTTGAGCTCTCTCCACCGTCATTCGGTTTTCTAAGTATTCAGTCTTAATAAATTCACCAACCACAGTTTTTAAATCAGAGTTCATAACGACTTTAGTGTAGGCCGAATCGATATGTTACGTCAACTATTGACAAAAGGTGGTTTCAGCTATTAAATGGTGAAAGTTACCTATTGACTGGTGAAAAATGGTGAATTAATATGAAGTTGTTTCTTGGAGAATATCAACAAAATTTTATAGGAACTCGTTTAGCCATTCCTAAGAAACTAAGGGAGCAAGTTGAGGGGGAGAACTTTATTTTAGCCAAGGGTTTTGAGAAGTGTCTCTTTGGGTATTCGGTAAATACTTGGGAAAAGATGTCTGCTCAGCAAGAAACGGCTCTTATTTCAGACAGTAAAGCTCGGGATTTGCGTCGTTACCTATATTCTGGAGCCCAGGAACTGCAATTTGACGCGCAAGGACGGGTCGTTGTCCCCGAATCGCTGCGTACTTACGCTGATTTAGGGGAAGAAGCGGTAGTGATTGGGGCCGGAGATCATTTTGAAATTTGGGATGCCAAGTTTTGGAAGTCGCACCTAACTGCCTTGGAGGCGACTATTCGAAATGGATGAGCATATACCGGTTTTACTTAACGAAGCCGTTGACGCCTTGAATGTCAAAGCTAACGGCTGCTACGTTGACTGCACGTTTGGCTTCGGCGGTCACTCTTTGGAAATACTGAAGCGGGGAGGTCAAGTTTTGGGTTTGGATGTTGAAGAGGCGGGATTTATAGAAGCTCAAAGTTCCAAGATCCAAGTTCCAATACGGGATTTGACTTTTAGGAAGGCGAATTTTGTGGAATTGGGTGAGGTTTTGTTGGAAATCGGTTGGGGTAGTGTCAACGGCGTTCTCTTAGACTTAGGGACGAGTTCATGGGAGTTGGAAAAGTCGGGGCGAGGTTTTAGTT
>JAPLWK010000010.1:37275-128971 GCA_026396615.1 candidate division WWE3 bacterium
TGCGTCTGGACCCGCGTCTTATGGTCACGGCAGCCGACCTTATAAATGGGCTACCGGAAAAGGGATTATA
Organism: candidate division WWE3 bacterium; assembly: GCA_026396615.1. Classification (NCBI taxonomy): domain Bacteria; phylum candidate division WWE3; species candidate division WWE3 bacterium. The sequence goes on from JAPLWK010000010.1 coordinate 37,346, forward strand.
TGACATTTTTAAAGAATATGGCGAGGAGCCTGGGGCTTACCGCTTTGCTAAATTTGCTTGCCGCGCCCGTTTATTAAAGCCGATTAAATCCACGGCTGATTTACTGTTAGCGTTGGAATTAAACGGTCTTAATAATCGCGGGAGAATCCATCCGGCGACCAAAGTGTTTCAGGCTTTGCGGATCGCGGTAAATGGTGAACTTGAAAACTTAAAAATAGTCTTACCGATCGTTGCGTCAAAGCTTGCAAAAGGCGGTCGACTGGTCGTCATCAGCTTTCACTCGCTAGAAGATCGAATTGTTAAGAACTTTGGTAAGTCGGAATTAAGTCTTAAGGAGGTAAACGCGGTTGTTAGCGCGTCGCTTTTAGAAATTAACAGTAATCCGCGGAGCCGCAGTGCCAAAATGAGAGTCTATGAAAAAATATGAAATTACCTAACTTAGTAATTAAAATCTTTATCATTTTGGTCTTTGGTGGCGGGTTGGCTCAGTTGATCTTAGTTAATAATTCAGCCGGTTACGGATCTCAAATATCAAGGCTTACTCAGGAGCAAACAGTTCTTAACTCTGATATTGCGGACTTAAATAATCAATTAGCCAAAGTTAACTCTTTAGAAAATATTCAGGACCGGGCGACGAGGATTGGTTTAGCAAGAGTTGGTAGCAATTTTGAATATCTTTCGTCGAAAACTGTCGCGGTTATTCCAAATGCCACGCCATAAAATCCTCTTCATTTTTTTTATAATAGGTTTGTCCGTCGTTTTAGTACGACTTTTTAAAATTCAAATAATCGATCACATTAAATACAGTCAACTCGCCTTTAATCAACATTTCATGACTCAGGAAATTGCAGCTCCCCGTGGTGATATTAAAAGTAGTGACGGCTTCCTACTCGCCGGTAATTTAACCAAATATTTAGTTTATGGCGAGCCTAAAAAAATTACCGATGCCGCAAAGACCACTGAAATACTAATGCCTTATTTATTCGCGGATCTTTATAAACCGGCTCTGATGCAGCGAAATATTAGTTTAATAAAAAATAATGAGCTTGACATTAAATACGCTTTATCCAGGCAAGATTTGTACTGGGTAGCTTTGGTCCACCAAATAGATTTAGAAACTAAAAAGCAGATTGAAAATTTGGGAATACCCGGAATTGGCTTTCGGCCTGAAGGTTCCAGATTTTACCCGGAGCCGGGGTTGGCGACGGATATTTTGGGAATGGTTGGGCAAGCTAAAAATGGTGACCCTAGAGGCTATTTTGGAGTTGAGGGCTACTACGATGGCGATTTAAGAGGTCGTCCCGGAGAGGTTAGCCAAGAGCAAAACGCCTTTGGACAACCAATAGTACTTGGAAATTATCAAGAAATCGCCCCGATTCCCGGGGAGACTATAAATTTAACTATTAATCGCTCCATTCAATATATGCTTGAGCAAGGATTAATCGCGGGTCTTCGTAAATATGGAGCCGATTCGGTAACTGGAGTAATAATTAATCCGGGAAGTGGGGAGATTTTAGCCATTAGTTCTAAATATAAAGGGGCGAATTCTGAGGCCAGTATTTCTGGAGTTCCTCGTAACGCGGCGATTGCCAGTAATTACGAGCCCGGTTCGGTTATTAAACCTTTAACTCTGGCTTCCGCTTTAGATCAGAATTTAATTACACCGGATACTATTTACGACGATATCGGCCCGGTCAATTATTCCACTCACTGGGTTGATAACTGGGACTTAAAGCACCACGGAAAAATTACCATGACTCAGGTTTTAGAACTATCTAATAACTTAGGAGCCGCTTGGGTAGGGTTGAAGCTGGGGGCCAGTTCACTGCATGATTATCTGCTTAAATTCGGACTGGGGGAGCTTTCGGGCATTGATTTGCAAGGCGAAACTTCGGGTATTATTAGAAATTTAGCTGATTGGCGAGACATTGACACCGCGACAGCCTCCTTTGGTCAGGGAATTTCGGCCACTCCTCTTCAAGTCGCTGCCGCCTTTTCAGTTTTTGCCAATGGCGGTAACTTGATCCGTCCCCACATAGTTAGTGGTAGCAGCACACCAGTTAGGCGAGTTATTGCGGAGACGACGGCAGCGACGATGACCAAGATGCTAACTTCAGCAGTAAAAAATGGCGAATCAAAATACTTTAATTTAAAAAATTACGTGATCGCCGGTAAAACCGGGACCGCTCAAATTGCCGTCAACGGCTCTTACGATCCCAAACAAAGCAACGCCACCTTCGTCGGCTATTTTCCAAATGATCCTAAATTTGTTATGCTGGTAAGGCTTGAGCGCCCTACTACCAGCATTTATGCCGCGGAAACGGCGGTGCCTTTGTGGATGTCGATTGCTCAGGAATTAGCTTTAAACATGCATATAGCCCCGGATACCGGTCTATGACATTAAAAATACCAGGAAATACTCGTCTTGTTGGTGAAGTAACTCCCACCGGTTCTGTTTTTTCGGCGATTACACTAGCCTGTGCCTCCGTGTTGTTTTCGGATGAGGTTATTTTGGAAAACGTTCCTCAGGTTTCGGCCTTTATTAAATTTTTATCTAATTTAAAGATTCAAGGAACAAGTTTTTCATGGATCGGGAAGAACGCTTTATCATTATCAACTCCAACAATTATTTCTTCGGAAATTCTCGATTCAATTATGGTTCCGGTAATGTTGGCTAGATTTGGTGAGTTTAAAATTCCCAAAACCTTAGTTTCAAATGTACTAATCAGTTGGCTTAAGGCTTTGAACGTTGAACTATTAATAACTTCAGATGTCATTGGAGGAAAATTATCCACACCCAGGCCATTAAATTTAAATTTAGAAAACTCTTTGGAGATTAGTCTGGCGTCTTTACTATTAGCGGTTAAAATTTCCGAAGAGAGTACCTTCACCAATTTTTTAATTACTGAAGAAACGCTGGATTTAATAGCCTTCTTGCGAAGCTCCGGGATTACCGTAATCGAGGACCCTAAAATTGCAGGAAACCTAAAAGTTACCGGAGCAACTACCCTGGAAAAATCAAGCTTTACTTTATCCGCTTCCAGCTTTGAGGCCGGTTTTTGGTTGGCCGCTTCAATATTAAGCTGCGGGGATATTAAAATCATTAATGCTCCCAAGGAACGCTTAATTTCTTTGTTATCTAAACTCACCACTATGCAAGCAACCTTTGATTTTTCAGGTAATAGTCTTCGTATTTGGCGCGAACCCAGTCATAAACTGCTGCCACTGGATATCGAGATTAATAAAACCCAATTTTTATACGATTTTTTGCCGGTACTGGTCCCCATATTGTTAACTGCGTCGGGAACATCTAAAATTATTGGGGTAGATTTAGTGGAGGAACTGGCTACCTCTGATCTGAATTTATTTAACGCTAAAATTTCCGATAACGAAATTATCGGACCGGCCTCTTTAAAAGGTAGTAAAGTGGCGATCACTAATTTTTATAATGGCGTTTCTGTTCTTCTTGTGGCTCTGGGGTCGGGAAGCCGCAGCGAAATACTGGAATCGGAAAGTATTTTAGATTATTTTGATGGTTTGGAAGCTAAACTAAAATCTTTATATAGTTCTTAATTATGATGCTTAAGCTTATTGGTGCCTCATTATTATCTTTCGCGTTTTCATTTATTTTAGCCATTCCGTTTATTAATTTATTATTTAAGTTAAAATTTAAAGACAGCGCGAAACTAAGTATCGATTTTAAAGGCCACCCAACGTTATTCAATCAACTACATGGTGGAAAAGTTGGCACTCCAACCGGTGGGGGAATACTAATTATTGTTTCTTCCGCTATCTTCACTGCCTTAATTTACGTTTTTACCAAATTTCATTTTAACGACACCTCTTTTATTTTATACTTTTCCATGGTTTCTTTCGGACTACTGGGTTTTTATGACGATTTACGTAAATTTTTCGGTAAGAGCGCTCCCGGGGCTTTAAAGATGCTGCGATTACCTCATAAATTAGCCCTTCAGATTATTTTAGGTTTAGTAATCGGTTTTTTACTTTTTACTCGGATCGGTTTACATACTTTGTGGCTACCACTGTTAGGAATTTTCGATTTGGGTTATTTATATATTCCTTTCGCGGCAATCGTTGTAATTGCCACTACAAACGCCTTTAACATTACTGATGGTCTAGACGGCCTAGCTTCGGGGTTACTAATGATTGCGTTAATCCCATTTTGGTACCTGTCTTCCAGCAGTGCTTTAAGTGGCGATATTGGCCTGTTTATTGCAGTTATTATTGGCAGTTTAGCCGCGTTTTTATACTTTAATATTTTTCCGGCCCGTGTTTTTATGGGAGACACCGGAGCTTTGGCCCTGGGGGCAATGCTGGCGACGATAGCCCTTCTTTCGGGACATCCGGTTGTTCTGATCGTCATCGGTGGCATCTTTGTGGTTGAAGCTGTTAGCAGTTTGTTGCAGTGGGGATCGATGATAACCCGCAATAAGAAGATTTTTTTAATTGCCCCTATACATCACCATTTTGAAGCCCTTGGCTGGCCGGAAACTAAAGTAACGATGCGTTTTTGGTTAGCCGGAATTTACTTAGCTCTTCTGGGTATTTTTGTTTCACTGCTCTAATTTATGCGTCACCAAAGTGTGCCTAAAATTCATCAGCCTGACTGGGTTTTATTTTTCATTTTACTGGGACTATTAGTATTCGGAATTATCGCGGTTTACGATGCTTCAGTGGTTACGGCCGCCAATGTTTTTGGCGGTAAGTATTACTTTATGTTGTTGCAGCTTTTTTGGTCGCTAGTTGGTATTGCGGTATTTTTTGTGTTTTCTAACTTAAATTATCAAGTATTCAGTAAATTTGCCAAGTGGTTTTATATTATCGGTTTAATATTTTTAGTATTAGTACTAATTCCTTCCCCATTTGCTCCTGTAATTAATGGGGCCAGGCGCTGGTTTTACATAAATCCCAGCCCCTTACCTTTATTACCTTTCTTTGGTCGTTTGGGTTTTCAACCGGCGGAACTGGCTAAATTTTGTTTAATTGTTTATTTATCGAAATTATTTACCGATAAAAATCGTCGCACCGTTATTATTTTCCTTGTTACCACTGCCGTTTATGCGATATTAATTGGACTGGAGCCGGATTTTGGTACTTCCGTAATTACTCTGGGTATCGGTCTCTCGATTTTCTTTATATCCGGGGCTTCTTTAGCTTATTTCGCGGCGGGGTTGCCTTCAATATTCGCGGTCGGGCTGGTTTACGTTTTGTCTTCCGCTTATAGAAAAGCCAGATTACTCACGTTTATAAATCGCAGTAGTGTAGATAACAGCGGGGCCGGTTACCATATTCAGCAAATTTTAATTGCTTTGGGGTCCGGTGGATTATTTGGAATTGGTTTGGGGAGTTCTCGTCAAAAATATGGTTTTGTGCCGGAGGTCCAAACAGATTCTATTTTAGCGATAGTTGGTGAGGAGTTGGGTCTTCTGGGGACGTTACTTTTGGTAAGTTTTTTTGGCTTATTAATTTGGCGGCTATTAAAAATAGTCGGAACCGCTCCCGATAATTTCAGTAAATTTATTACAGTTGGGTTTTCCTCATGGGTTGGCGTGCAGGTTTTAATGAATTTAGCCGCCATGACTCATTTAATTCCGCTTACCGGTGTTCCCCTACCCTTAATTTCCTACGGTGGCTCAGCGATGATTTTTATGTTATCGGGACTTGGCGTAGTATTTGGTATTAGTAAATATGCAAAATAACAAAGTAGTATTTGTAGGTGGCCACCACACGCCGGTCTTAGCGATCATTGAGGCTTTACAGAATAATTCTCTAGAGTTTGATTTTTACTGGGTGGGACACCGGTTTTCGATGTGGGGAGACACTCGCGATAGCGCCGAATATAAGGAGGTAACGGCTTTAAAGATTCCTTTTTTTGACCTGAAAGCGGGTAAGTTTTATCACACTTATAACCCTTTTAAACTAATTAGAATTCCTTGGGGATTTATTCGAAGTTTTTGGTATTTGCTTCGTCTTCAGCCGGATTTAGTCGTCACTTTTGGTGGCTACCTCTCCGTCCCGGTCGCCTTTAACGCTTGGTTGCTTGGGATTCCAGTCATAACTCACGAACAAACCGTTACTGCGGGTCTCGCCAATAAATTCGTGGCTCATTTCGCTAAGCTTATTTTGTTAACGTGGCCGCAGTCCTTAAAAGAGTTCCCTAAAGATAAATCGGAAGTGATCGGGTTGCCTTTAAGGTCGGAAATAGTGGCGTCAGCCCAGTCTAAAGAAGTTTTTGACGCAACATCGCCAAAACCTCTAATTTATATTACCGGAGGGAAGCAGGGGTCACACGTGATTAACGAAGCCGCTCTACCTATTTTGACTGAGTTGCTTGATCATTTTAGAGTGGTCCATCAGTGCGGCAGTAATTCAATAAACAATGATCTGGATCGTCTTCTTAAGTTCAAGATGACTCTGCCTTCTGAGCAGACCAGAAATTACGAGGTTAGCGATTACTTTGACGCAAAGAAGGTCGCGAAAATTATGCGAGAAGCGTCATTAATTATCTCTCGCAGTGGGGCTAACACGACCTATGAACTATTGGCTTTTGGAAAGCCGGCGATTTTAATTCCGCTTCCAAATGTGTCTCATAATGAGCAGTTTCTCCAAGCCAAAATCCTAGCAGATACCGGAGCGGCAATAATTATTAATCAATCTGATTTAACTCCAGCAATTCTTTTAGATACAATTAATAAGATGTTTTTGGAGTTGCCGGATTATAAAGCGAGAGCGGAAGGGCTCCGAAATTTAGCTTGTTATGATGCTGCCGAAAAGTTCGCCCAAAAAATTACCACTTTTATCAAGTAAAAGTAAGTTTAGGGTAAATCTTAAATTATTTTTAGTGGTTATCGTTGTCATTGTTGCTCTAGTTGCCGCGTGCTTAATAATTAAGTGGCGGCTAGATAGGCGAGTTAATCCTGTTTCTCCGCAAATTATTCAGATTGTGCCGCCAAACACCGCGGCCATTTCGGAAATATCACTCTATTTAATTCAAAAAAATTTAAAGCCGGAAAATATTACTTTTAAAGATACTTACGTAAATTTCGAAATAAATGGCACTCTAATTTATTTACCAATGTCTGATTTAGATAACCAATTGGGCGTTTTTTGGCAAATATGGGATAAAATAAGACTCACTAATAAAAAATTAACAAAGTTGGATTTAAGATTCCACGATCCGGTAGTTTCTTACTGATTTAGTGTTGACACGCCAAACCCACTAGCCTAGTATTAGGCTACTAATGTCCAAAGAAAGACTGATTGCCGCAATTGATATCGGATCTTCGAAGATTGCCACCATTATCGCCTCTGTTACTGAGGAACGACTTTCGGTAATCGGTGTTTCCACGGTTCCTTCCAGGGGGATTCGCAAGGGTGTGGTTGTCGATATTGACAATGCCGTTAGTGCCATTTCCAAGTCTTTAGAGGCCGCCGAGCGGATGGCCGGTTGTAGCGTTTCCCAGGTTTTAGCTTGCGTTGGTGGTAGTCACATCGAATCTCTTAATTCACACGGTGTAGTAGCCGTTTCCCGGCCCGGTAGCGAAATTGTGGCCGAGGACGTTACTCGAGTTACCGAAGCGGCTCAGGCGGTTAGTTTACCCTCCAACCGTGAAATTATTCATGTCATTCCTCGTGACTTTATCGTCGACTCCCAGGACGGGATTCATGAGCCGGTTGGGATGAGCGGGGTTCGTTTGGAAGTGGAAACCAATATTATCTCCGGTTCAGCGACCGCTTTACATAATTTAGCCAAATGTGTGGAGCAGGTGGGCGTGTCTATTTCTGATTTTGTGTATTCCGGTCTCGCTTCGGCCGAATCAATTCTTACCGAAACGGAAAAAGAATTGGGAACGGTTCTAGTTGATATTGGCGGCGGAACTACATCAATGATCATCTATATAGAAGGTTCTCCGGTTTTTTCATCAGTGCTTCCCATGGGTGGCCAAAATATTACTAATGATTTGGCAATTGGATTAGGAACGTCTTTGGAAAATGCCGAAAAAGTAAAACTTAAATTAAGCAGTGCTTTAAAGGAGGATGTTGATATTAACGTTAAAGAATTGGGAATCGAGGGTACTGAAATTATTCCTAAAAAATATTTAACTTCTATTATTCGTTTTCGATTAGATGAGCTGTTTAGCATAGTTAGTTTAGAGATTAAAAAGTCGGGGTTTTCCGGGAAACTGCCGGCCGGGGTGGTTCTTTCCGGAGGGGCCGCCAGAACCCACGAAATTGAGCAAGCGGCCAAAATGGTGCTAAAGTTGCCGGTTCGCGTAGGCAGCCCTCGGGGAGTAGTTGGTCTGATTGACGAAATAACCGGGCCGGCGTATTCTTCTGGAATAGGCGCCTTGCTCTATGGTCAGAGCTTAGACTTAAGTCGTGAATCCGGAAACGGCGCTAAAAATAAAGTCGTTAATATTTTTGTTAAAGTGAGAGAATGGATTAAATCGTTTTTACCGTAGAACTGCCCCCAAATTATCCAAAATGGCCCAAATAAAACCGGAAGTGGAAAAATTTGCCAAAATTAAAGTTATTGGAGTAGGTGGGGCTGGTGGGAACGCTCTTAACTCCATGATTGCCTCAGATTCGATTCGCGGTGTTGAATTTATTGCCGTTAACACTGATGCTCAAGACCTCGCCCGTAACTTGGCTGGCATCAAAATTCAAATTGGCAAGGAATTAACTCATGGTTTAGGCAGTGGCGCGAATCCGCAAACCGGTAAACAAGCCGCTGAGGAGTCGGAAGCCTTGATTAAAGCGCAACTGGAGGGCTCAGACATGGTCTTTATTACCGCCGGAATGGGTGGCGGAACGGGAACAGGGGCCGGGCCGGTTGTCGCCAGTATCGCTAAGTCTTTGGGGGCGCTTACCGTTGGAGTTGTTACCAAGCCGTTTGCTTTTGAGGGAGCCATTCGGGCTAAAAATGCCGAAATCGGAATCGCCAATATTAAAGGCAAGGTTGACGCGCTAATCTGCATTCCCAATCAAAAGCTTTTAGAAACAGTCGACCGCAAAGTGTCACTGTCTGACGCCTTTAAAGTAGCTGATAATGTCCTTGGCCAGGCTGTTCAAGGAATATCTGATCTTATCGTTCTTCCCGGTCTCATCAACGTTGATTTTGCTGATGTCCGCACAATTATGACTAACGCCGGATCGGCAATGATGGGAATTGGTTTTGGAAAAGGCGAAGATCGGGCTATTATGGCAGCCCGAAACGCTATTTCTTCACCGCTTTTAGATGTCTCGATTGACGGGGCGACCGGGATTTTATTCAATGTTATTGGCGGGCCGGACCTTGGCATGTTTGAAATTGACGCCGCCGCTAAGATTATCAGCGAATCAGCTAGTCCTGAAGCCAATATAATCTTTGGGGCAGCTATTGACGATCGTTTAACCGATCAAATTCGAATCACGGTAATCGCCACCGGATTTGAGGGTAACATGGGATCGCCTCTATTTACTCGAACGATGCCGTTACCACGTCCTATGCCGGAAAAACCGACGACGGAGGAAAAGAAAACCGATAGCGACAAAGAGCTTTTTGGTGATGATAAGTACGACATTCCCACCTTCTTGCGGAAGCGCTAGTTTTTGGTGTAGGCTCGTATTGGGAAGAAGGTGATTTAATGAATTATTCAAATAATGTAAGTGGTTCCAAAAATATATTAATTCCGGTCGCTATTATCGCTGGTGTTTTGGTTTTAGCAATCGGCGGTCTTTTCGTTTATCGCCAGGTTAAAGCTACCGCTACAGCCTCTAATGTGCTTGGTGCTAATAATACCGTTGCTAATAGCAGCCCTTCGCAGTACTGGTCGGTGTCGTTAAATAACGGTGAGACGTACTTTGGGAAGCTTAATCCCAACGATTTGAACGGCAATTACATTAATCTTTCGGAGGTTTATTATTTAGTTAAATCAACTGATAATACAGCGGCTGCTCCGGCCGCGAAGGGGGCGACTGCACCAGCTGCCGCAGCGGCGACTCCCGGCTACACTTTAGTGCACCTGGGGAACGAAGTGCACGGTCCGGCAGATAAAATGATGATTAACAAGGATAACGTTTTGTATGTCGAGCAATTGCGGGCAGATTCTAAAGTGGTTACCGCTATTACCGGTGGGAAATAAAATTTAGAATGCGCGTATTAATGATATCAAGTCGGTTCTATCCTCATCAAGGTGGGGTAGAGCAGGTAGTCTTAAATTTAGCTAAAAGCTTTCAGTGCCTCGGGCACCAGGTTTTGGTTGTTTCGGCGCGGGCTCCTTGGTCTCTGCTTCCAAACGAAGATGTTGAAAGTGTTCCCGTAAAAAGGTTGTTTTTAGGTTTGCCGTTTCGGGGCCTCCGTTCCACTTTGGGGTTTGTCCCATTGTTTTTTATAACACTTATAAAATTTATAAATATTATAAAAGTTATAAAACCCGATGTTATAAACCTCCACTTCGTAGACGACGCGGCTCTTTACGCTTGGATTATCTCGGTTTTGACTGGAGTCAAATTGGTGGTAAGTCTTCACGGTAACGACGTTGAAAAGTTTCCTATTGAGTCAGCTTGGTCGAGGTTTATTTTAAAGTTGGTTATTAATCGGGCCGTTAAAGTGACCGTAAACTCAAATTATTTGCTGACTAAAGTTGAAGCGCTCGTTCCCGGAGTTTCCAATAAAGCGGTGGTGATTGGCAACGGTCTTAATTTGTCGGAATTTGTCAACGTTGCTAGTTACATAGCTTCAGATCCGTATATCTTGGGACTTGGTCGCTTAGTCGCCAAAAAGGGTTTTGATGTGTTACTCAAAGCTTGGGCTAAATTACCGGTTGATTTTCCGTACAAATTAATTATTGCCGGCGATGGAGAAGAACGAAGTAATTTAGAAAAACTGACAAACGAACTTTCGCTAACGTCAAAGGTAACCTTCCTGGGAGCGGTAACGCATAAGGTCGCGTTGCAACTTTTTAAAGGCGCTAAACTTTATATATTGCCGTCGATTTTAGAACCTTTTGGGATTGTGCTTTTGGAAGCGATGGCCTTGGGATGTCCTATTATCGCGTCTAATACCGGAGGTGTTCCCGATCTGGTCAAAAATGATAAGACGGGAGTGCTTTTTAAGACCGGAGATGTTACCGAACTGTCGTCAAAGCTAGTTGAGCTTATTTATGATGAATTGGAAATGAATCGGTATATTCAAAACGGTTTAACTTTTACTCAAGATTTTGCTTGGAATAAAGTGGCAACTAAATATTTGGAAATCTATGGAAAATAAAAATCATACACCGGTCATCTCCCATCTAATCTCCGAATTCATGCAAAGCAAGCAGTCTTTTACGTATCGTCAATTTATTAATCACACTAAATACAAAGTCGTGGCTTTAAGTCGGTTTTATTTCAAGGGATCACGCGAGATTTTTCCGGTCGATGAATTACATTTTTTAACCAGTATTGGTCATATTTATGATTTCTGCGGCCGTTATTTTCCGAAACTACTAGATTTGGCTTTTGATCATTTTTTAAAGTACTGGGTGGTAATTCGCCACATCGAACTTCTCCATATTCATTTTGGCACTTTGGGGGCCAAACTGGCGCATCTGCGCGATCAACTCAAGATTCCCTTCGTCGTCAGTTTTTACGGTTCCGATACCACATCTTACCCACTAAAACCAGAATGGCAGCCGCTGTACAAAGAGATGTTTGCCAATGTTGACTGTTTTTTGATGCTTTCGGAAATTCCCCGGCAGCAATTAATAGCCTTTGGGGCGCCGGCTGATAAATGCTTGATTCTTCCGCCATCGGTTGACCTCTCGCACTTCACTTACAAAGAACGAGTGCCTTCAGATGAGATCAAGTTTTTAATTACGGCTCGTTTCGTGGAAAAGAAAGGTCATTTTATTTTACTGGAAGCTTTTAAGAACGTCGTTACCAGCGGACGCCTAGTCAAACTGATGATCATAGGGCACGGTGATCTTTATGGAAAAATTAAAGATAAAATAGCGGCCGAAAATTTAGGGGACTTTGTGGAGTTAATTGACGTCACGGGAATTACCGATTTCCACAGTTTTATTTTGCCAAAATATCACGAAGCCGATGTCTTCGTTCTACCGTCAATCGTTGCCGCCGACAACGACCAAGAGGGGACACCGCTTACAATTCTGGAAGCTTCAGCGACCGGTCTTCCCATTATTAGCACCAACGTTGCCGGTGTTCCTGAAGTCGTTCGGGATGGCATCACCGGTTTCGTGATTCCTCAAAAAGACGTCACCGCATTAACCGAAAAAATGAACGAGCTTTACGATCAACCTGAGGTCAGACTAGCCATGGGTAAAGCGGGCCATCAGTTTATGGTCGATAATTTCTCGACGACCAGTTTGCCAGAGAGACTCGATAAAATTTACTCTCGTCTTTTATGAACTTTTTTAAGAAAATTTCCGGAGAATCGTGGGCCGTGGCAGCCATTTTGGTAGCCTCTGCGGTGGTTCGGACCGTGTCTGCCTTTGTCGTATCGGGGGAGAGTGGGGGAGACTTTTACAACTACCTCTTAATGGGGAAGAGCCTCCTGGCGGGCGGCAGCATCTTCATCGAAAAGCGTTTACCGATTTATGCTTTACTTCTCATTCCAGGGCATCTAGTAGGGCACCCACTGGGCTACGCGCGAGTTTTAGGGATCGTTCTGGCTATTTTAACCTTGTACTTTTTCTACCGCTTGCTGAAGGATTTACGACTTCCCAGCATAGTTGTAGTAACGTCGTTAATCCTACTGAGCTTTCAACCCACCTTTTTCCTTTTTTCCATTCGGCCGCTTAGTCACACCCTATTTGATTTGGAAGTAATTATGAGCCTCTACCTTTTCGTCCATCTAACTACAGGCTTTGTTACTACCAAAAAAATCAATTATTTATTGCTTGGTCTCTTTGGCCTAGTTTTGGGTATTATGTCAATGACTCGTCACGAAGGTTTCCTGGTCACCGCTGTTTTTCTAGTTTGTCTTTTTATTTTTTTCTTTTATCAGTATCGCCTTCGTGGTCTCCGAACCATTGCGTCGACCCTTTTCAAAGTTTTGACACTACCCGCATCAATTTTTATTTTGACGGTCTTACCGTGGTTTATTTCTAATTACCAGCGCTTCGGAAATTTTTTATACACTCAGTATCAGACCGATAACGGCCTTAATGTTGCGTATAATTTGACGTCGGTATTAGAGAACCTCAACAAAATGCGTCAGATTTTTATAGGGATCTGGAGTAGCTCGAGCATTTTACATTTAACCACAGAAATAATTCCAATTATTTTCATCTTAGTTTGGTTGACCTTCGGAATGCGACTCGTTAAGAAATCGATCGTCCTTGCAAGTGGGTTAATTATTTTAGGGGTACTCGCCTTTGTTTTTCGATGGCCGCTAAATTTAGGTTTTGTGGTCGCGGTACTAAGTATTGGATTGACGGCCATCGGTCTTTTTAGCTTGACGACAAAGATTAAATGGCAAATCGCACCGATTATAATTATTTTCTTAACCCAGTTTGCTTTTTTGACTTTAGTGCAGCCTTGGTCACGTCACAGCCAACATCTGTTTTTTATCCCGATATTGCTTCTGTCTTTTGGATTTTATAAACTAGTATCAACTTACCTAACTAAGGCGACAGCTGTTTGCTGTTTCATATTTGTTTTTCCAATAATACATTATTTTTTTCGGACAGATGTTCAGGTTGTAAAAGACTACAATACTTCTGGTCTTAAGAATCAACCGCTGTCGCAAACTTTAGTTGACTTTCAAAAATATCCTGATGGAGAGGTTCTAATTTCGACCGAGTTTAACGATAAGTTTAATAATGATTTGGCGATGGTTGAATATTATTTAGGATCTCGGATTACATACGACTGGAAAGTTTCGACCCGCTTCGTTTTAGACTATAATGATTCTACGGCATCGAGTCTTTTACCTAAAGAAACGTTAAGGCCGCTAGTACAAGAACAGACGGGCGATAATTGGGCTCAAATTTATGAAGTCACTAAGTAAAAAACAGGAACTATTTTTAACGCTCATTGTCTTCGTGATCGCCGTCGCCATTGGCTTTTATCTTCGCTACGTGGCGGCAAGTACACTGCCAATGATCAATGACGAAGGTTCTTACCTCTTCGATGCTTACCTTTTAGGTCAAGGTCATCTCCCCTTCCTGACATCCTTCTCGCGAGCGCCAGTCTTTATGATCCCACTGGCTTTATGGCTAAAGATTTTCGGCGTCAGTATTCTAAGCGGTCGTCTTTTTGCTGTGTTAGTAAGTTTGGGGTCTAGCGTAGTTTTATATTTCTTAGGCAAAGAGTTAAAAGGTAAAGCTTTAGGAGTTGTGGCTTTTGTAATTTTTGCCACGATCTCGCCGGTTGCCATTCATGGAAGTTACGTGCTTACGGAAAATTTAGAAATATTTTTAGGACTACTGGGATCACTATTTTTAATTTACTCTCTTCGAACGCGGCCGTGGTTCCTATCGATTGCCTCTGGTGTTTGTTTTGGTTTAGCAATAGCGACTAGAGAAACGGCGGCGGTGTACCCATTATTTCTATGTATAGCAATCCTCGTTTTAAGATTTAGTAAACAAACGCTACTGCGTTTAGCGCTTTGTGGGTTAGCCACCTTCGGAGTTTGGGCGGTAATGTGGGGTGGGATTGCCTCACAAGTGGGACTAGGCCATGTCGTAAAAAATTTTCAAGCGATTTTAAAGATGCATAGTACTGGGGTTAAAGTTTCAACTGGCTTTGTAATTCGCGAGAAGCTGGGCGAAATCTGGTATCTAAAAATTGATTATTTGATTTTTTACCTTTCTACTATTGCTTTTGCGATTTTGGCGGTCACTAAGAAGTGGTGGCGTAATAAGCAGATTTGGTTTCTACTAGCTATTGCTGGTGGTCCAATTCTATTCTACGGCGTTTATTACCAACGCATCCAGCCGGAATATTTCGCGAGCTTTATGCCTGGTTTTACTTTGATGATGGCGTATGTGGTTGTGGCTATTTATGAATGGCTAAAGACCCGGTCAGCATCTGTAGTAACATCGGTTGGCATCGCCGGCGTCATTATTTTCGGGATTACGAATCTACTTACTTTTACCTATCAACTTAAAAATAACCGCACTGGAACGTTTTATTTGCAGCCGATGGCAAATGTTGTCGCTTGGTTTCAAGTTAATACCCAGCCGACGGATGAGATTTTTACCGCGGCCGTCGGGATTCCTATGTTTAGCGGTCGCCACTTGGCACTAAATATTTCCCGGCCGGTAATCTATGGTTACCCGCACATTAAATCGGATATTAAATATGCCTTGTTCCCCACTCCACAGGCGATTATGGATTATTTAACGGTGAATCAAACTAAGTATTACATTGTGGAAAAAGCAACCAGAGATAGTTTTTACAACGGGCATTCAGAATTAAAGCAGTTTCTAGAAAGTAACTTTAAGCACTTAAAGACTTTTCCTAATCCTACTAATCCGATTGAAGTTTGGATTCGGAACCCCTAAGGGGCCCCTTTGGGGCGGTGCCTCTGTTTAAAAATAAAATAAGTTGCTCCAAATAAAGATCCCCAACCAATCAGCCACATAATCGCTGGTACCCCTTTAATTAGGAAAGTGTTTATTAGTCGTTGTATAAACAGGTGAGTATCGGGGTTAATTACAACTGTCTCGACTGTTTGTTTTAGCAGCGGTTCCATGATGTGCTTGTTGTATTCAAATTTTATAGCTAAAGTCGCAAAGCCAATCAGATAGACCGCGGCGATGCGCTTAAGCTTGAAAACCAAAACCCCTAGAGAAATAATTGCCCCAGCCACATAAACAAAAACCAGGCCATTGTGCGCAAAAAGCTGGAAGAATCCAATAATGACATTGTGTTTAAGGTCTTGGTACATGCCCTGATTTTATCATTAATGTGACCGTGGTGAACAAAAGCGCTAAAAATGAGATCACTAAACCATCGTAAATAAATGGATTCCAATATCTTATTACCAAAGTACCGGGTTGGTTTATCGTAACTGACATGAAAGCACCGTTTTGGGCAATTTTTATAGGCATATTATTAAGTGTGGCTTGGAAGTAAGGGCTGTAAGTCTTACTTATTAGAATTTGGCCTTTCCCAGTGGGAACTTTTAGGGTAGTAACAAGTGGTGAGCTTTTTGTAACTTGCGCTGTTTGGTAATTAGTTAAAGGCTCCTCATTTGGTACAAACGCGAATTCTGAAACAAACTTGGGATTTTTATAAATTTTAACCAAATGATCCCAAGGTATTAGGTTTGATTGATTAAAATAGACCGTGAGCTCCCGATGCTGATTTTCCACTAAGGTTTGAAAATTCCCAACATTGCCTTTGGCAAGTTCCTGGCACAAATTATTATCTTCATCTCGGCACTCATTCGTAAAAGCAATCAGCGGGGCACCAATTAATGACCAACTCGGTTCGGAATTAAACTTATTTAAGCAATTTTCTAAAAGTGGGTTACAATTCAGGCTATTGTCTAAGGCATTTTGGGTGTCTGTCGTCCAACTAGCCCCAAAATAATAGGGGTCATCACCAAATATGGGGGTGTTATTTAAAAAAGTCGCGTACGGCGGGGCTACGGCGATCCAATTGCGATTATAATGTGGAAAATAGATCCGACCGCCTGTTTGATCTAGTAAACCTTTAATTTTTCCTAAGTACGAAAAATCGGCTAGTTCTTGTTTGTAGTTAAATAGTAAAAATCCAAAACTGTAACTTTTTGTTCCAAAGGTGGCCGGTCCCCACAGTATTTCCACGAAAACCAGCAGCGAAATTGTTAAAGCGCAAAAATAAATTAATAACTTACCGTTTAGAAATCTTTTTAGAGTTCTAAAAACGGCCACAAATCCAACGATCCCAATAATTACTGGAATAACGCGGAAAGCTAGGTTGATAACTCGGTTGACGTCAATAAGTCGACCAATAATATTTTCTTGGAAAAAGAAGGCTATGAGCCAAGCCACAACTGGGATAAGCGTTAATATCGGTTTTTTAGTTAGAATTAATTGGGCTCCTTTAACAATTAGAAAAACATTAGCAATTACCAGGAGCGCTAGGGTTGATGGGATAACGGTGAAGCGGTTAAAGATCGGTGCTGTAACAAGGAGGTTTGAAATGGGGCTGTCAACCGTCAGTATGATCCCAAGGATTAGTACTCCCAGAAAAGCTTTCTCGATTGGCTCAATTGGCCTCTTTTTGACTATTTTGAAAGCTAGCCAGCTTAATCCAAAAAGTAGCAAGATAAAACCGATTAGCCCTGGAGTAAATATTCCCGTTAGCCTTTGGTCGGGAATGATTGGTAAGTAGTAAACGAGAAATTGTTTTAAAGTTAGATGATTTATCCGGCTTCCAATAACGGTGGAGGTGAGGCGACTTGAGCCGTTCACAGCCATTAGGCCTACCACTGGCAGTAATTTAACGGCGTAGATTAGCCCAGCCAAGATTCCGGAAAGCGCTAACCACCCTAAGTACTTGATTTTGCTTTGAGTGGAGATTGTGTAAACAATAGCAAAAACTGCCAGGCCGATTAAGATGAAAAACGCAGTATTCGGGGAGCCTTCGAATAGAAAGGCTGTTGGAATAGCCAGAAGGCACAAGTATTTCTTCTCTTTTGTTTGAAAATAGGACCAGGTGAACAAGAAAATTAGTGGTAACCACTTCAACGAGAATAGGTACTCAGTGCCGGCACCTTCTGATAGTCGATTAGTAACATAGCCATTGAACATGTAACAAATTCCGCCAATTGTTGCCAGCTCCTTTGATTTAAAAATTCTGTAAAATAAAAAGAAGGAAAAAAGTCCACAAAGAAATATTTCGATGACGAGTTTAATGTTAAATCCCAAATAGGCGTTATTTAGAAATCAAAGTAGAATTGTTGGAGAGAAGTATGGGGACAGAGGGTGGGCGAAAATATCAAAACCACCTTCAAAGAGGGTGTTCCAAATCGGAGGCTCTCGAAACTGCAAAATAGTCTTGCCGAAATATTGGAAGAACGGCAGATTTAAGTGATTGGCATCGGCTTGAGCAATGGCCATTCCGTTAAGAAGCAGCTTACGCATTAAAAAGCCTACTAAACCTAAAAACCCTATAAAAATATACCAATTTTCGAAAATGTCTTTTTTGAATTCTTTTAAAATTAGCAGAAAATAAACTAATGGTGCTGTAATTATAAAAATAATGAGGAGCCAGTTCCCAAAATCGTAAAAATTCATAGCCGTAATAATACTTGCCAAGTTTAACCTTCTTGATATCAGCTCGCAACTATCGTTGTCACTCTGACCAAGAAGTTGTTAGAATGGTCACGTGCCGAAGCTTAAAACGTCGAAATGGCCGTTATCCTTACTACTTGTTGGTTTGTTTGTGTTAACGGTAGCTATCAGGATTCCAGTTTTACGATCGGTTGGGGAGACGTGGGACGAATACGCGGTGGTTTACTACGGCGAAACTTATTACTCAGCCTTTAAAAATCTTGATTTTAGCGTGAGCTCCTGGGAACAAAATTACGAACATCCGCCGGTGGCGAAGTATATTTATGGATTAAGTCGACAAGTTACAAAAAAGATTCCGTTTATCAAAGCTTTGGATAGTGAGTATCATAGCGATAAAGAATACACATTACCTAGGGTTGTGTCAGCGATCTTTGGTGGGCTTACGGTTGTTTTAGTCTTTTTGATAGGGTCAACTTTGTTTAATCGCAAGATTGGACTAGCGTCGTCGTTAATCCTAAGCGTTCTTCCTCATTTCATTGCGTACACTTCAATTGCATCACTGGAGTCTATCTTCATCTTTTTCACGACTTTCTTTATTTATTGCCTTATTAAAGCTTTGAAATCAAATAATTGGCGTTGGCATCTGGCCACCGTCATCGCCTTGACGTTATCCTTCGCAACTCGTTTCAATGGCACTTTTTTTGTGGCCCTTTACGCTGTCATTATTGTTTTCTTCTATCGTCAGCAACTGCTAAAACTTAAGTTTAAAGAAATCCCATGGCCGGTTTTATTGTCTCCGATTATTTTCTTAGGTCTATTTTTTGCATTGTGGCCGTGGTTGTGGATCACACCATTTAACATTATTAAAACTTTTCAACATTCCTCTGGTGGGCATACCGGTGAGTATTTTTTGGGAAGTTTAGGCCAGCCTGGTTGGTATTACTACATTGTCTATTTCCTAGTAACGACACCCGAAGTAATGTTAGTTTTATTTGGTATTTTTATATACACACTGATTAGGAAGTTGGCGAGTTGGAAGTTAGAGGTTGGAATTAGAAGTTGGAAATATTTCCTACTACTCGCTTGGTTTCTGACGCCATTCCTGGCTTCGTTCGTGGCTTTTAAGCAAAACGGCATTCGTTACGCCGTTTATTTTATGCCAGCGCTAGCCTTGATGTCTGGAGTAGCTTTAATAAAACTGTTAGACGCCGTCAAAAAATCGATTTATAAAATTATGGTCGCTGTGATTGCGATGGTTGGCTTGTTA
This sequence comes from candidate division WWE3 bacterium, assembly GCA_026396615.1. Lineage (NCBI taxonomy): Bacteria > candidate division WWE3 > candidate division WWE3 bacterium. Next base: position 56,849 of record JAPLWK010000010.1, read on the forward strand.
TATCCGGTTGTTTTGTTTTATCCTTACTATCTCGACTACTACAACTTGGCTTCCGGCGGCCCGAAAGCGGCTTATGAAAATCGATCCTTTGTTATCAGTTGGTGGGGAGAAGGAGGACTAGCCGCGGTAAGATATATTAATCAGAATGCGCCTCGTGGTGCCGTGGTTCGAACGCTTTTTACACCGGCTCACACTTTAATTAAGTTTAGGGATGATTTAGCAATTCATAACGGTTACGATCCTTTAGGACATGACGATTATATATTGACTAATACTTATTACGATTGGTATGGAAATCCTAAGAATCTAGTAGACTTAAAGAACTATAAAGTAGTGTATGGGATGGCTACTCCCAATTGGTCGCTATTTTCGGCACCACTAGTTCGAGTTTATAAAAGAGTTATATGAGAATCGCGATTTTTATTAAGAACACAATTTATCACGGAAAATACGGGGGACTAGAAACGCAAAATGAGAACTTGGTTCAGGGTTTGCGTGAGGCTGGTCATGACGTCATTGTCTTCGCACCGGCTTCAGAATTGTCAGTTTCTGGATACATATTCGTACCTAGGACAACACCTGGGAAGTACGACGAAGCGTGGTGGCAAAAGAGTTTAGCCGCTTTTGAATCACTTCATGCCGTCAAACCATTTGATATTGTTATTTCCCAAAGTGCAGCTGGGGCAGAAATTATTAAAAATAAAGAGCGACTTCATGTTAAAACAATAGTCGTCGCGCATGGTACTATTTGGGGCGAGGTCAAAACCGTACTTAGAAAAACCAAATCTTTTAAAGATATTTATTTTGCTTTTAAGGCAGTGGCGTTTGGATTGAAAACTTACTCTGGACTCGATAGGAAGTATTTATTAAGTGCTGACCATATCATCGCCGTTTCTCAAGCAGTTAAAAAAGCTTTGACTCAGGAGTTCCCGTTAAGAAACGATCACATAACCGTAATTTCTAATGGGATTGATATTTATAAATATATTATCGCTGATGAAACTAAAGTGCCAGTTAATTTTTTGTATTTAGGGCGTCTGGAGAAAGAAAAAGGGTTAGAATTACTACTCATGGCTTTTAAGAACGTCCTTGAAAAAGAGCCGACGGCAACTTTAACTATTGTTGGTAGCGGCCCTTTTAAACTGCAGGCTTCAGATTCAATCACTATCCTGGGTGCAGTTGACTACAAAGACGTGCCTCGGATTCTCGCTTCGGCTTCAGTTTTTGTACTACCGACTTTGCGTCACGAGGGGCTACCTATGACTTTAGTGGAAGCAGCGGCCTCTGGTCTTCCGCTGGTCGCTTCGGATATGGGAGGTATCAAAGAGATAGTCAGAGACGGAGTTAATGGCTTTCTGTTAAAATCTGGTGACGCTTCCGTGCTTTCGGAAACATTGGTTAAACTCGCAAAGGATCCAGAATTACGTCATACGCTGGGGCAGGCGTCACGCCAAATTGCCGAAGCCGAGTTTTCATTGGAAATAATGATTATAAACTATATAAAGGTTATAAAATTTATATGCGGATCCTAAGAATAATTTATGATTGGCCGCCGCCGTGGGATGGACTCGCTCCGGCCCCTTTTGCTTTTACTAAAGCTCAGTCAGCTTTGGGAAATGAAATCCATGTGATTTGTGGTGGTGGTTCGTTACTGTTTAAAAAGCGGGAAGCTGCGTCGCTCCCAGGTGTTAAAGTTACCCGTCTCCCCAGGACTTTACCACTAGTCGGTCCGTTTTTTACAACGGCGGTGCTGGTCCCTTTTGCCTATTTTTATCAGAAGCTAACCTGGAAACCGGAGGTAATTCATGGTCACGGTCACGTAAATCTTTGGCTGAATGTCTATAAATATTTCTTTGGTTGGTTAGACAAGACTCCGTATGTACTTCATTTTCACAATACCGCTGCCGGTCGGGAACTAAACACTCACAAAAGTGTCCCGTTTTTTACGAGATACGTGGAGTGGCCACTTCATAAACTTTCTGATTGGCTGGGAACAAGGGTGGCCGATAAATTAGTTTTTGTCTCCAGCGAAACAGCCGAGGAGGCCAAGAATCTATATGGCGCGGATCCGGCGAAGGTTATCGTGTTAGAAAATGGTGTCGATTGCGAGTTATTTAATCCAAGTGGACAAAAAACTGCTGTCTTTCCCTCAGGGAAGACTTTACTTTATCAAGGATCCTTAAAGTCTCGAAAGAGAGTTGACGTTTTAATAAAATCTTTGGCGCTTCTTCCAAGTAATATTAATTTGGCGCTTATTGGCCCGGATACTGAACCAAACCTCCATCAAATTGTTGTTGATTTAAAACTTGAAAAGCGCGTTAAATTTTTAGGGTACTTGCAGAATTCCGAAACTCCTCAGTATTTTCGGTCTTCAACTTTGTTTGTAATTCCTTCCAGCTATGAGGGTTTTCCGAAAGTAGTCCTCGAGAGCCTAGCCTGTGGCCTTCCGGTTCTCGCTTCCGGATTTAAAGTTGAGCCACCAGTTGGAGGCATGAGCATTAAAGAATTTAGTGACGAAGTCGCCTTGGCCGCGAGTATTGGCGAAACACTAATGAACTTACCAGCGGTCGACGTTACAGCCATAAAAACCAGATTTGATTGGTCAGTTCTAGCAGCTCGTCTGCAGGTAATATATGAAAGCATGGCTCACTAATCTTTGGAAAAACTACAAAGTTTTGATTGTCTTTCTAGTAGTTTTGACGATCTTTCGAATCGCAATAATAAATATTAATGTCACTGAATGGGGTGACTCTTTTAGAATTCTACGCGCCGCAAAATATTTACTTAATCTCACTTATCCGCTTGATGAAAAACGCTTACCATTTTTTTCACTGCTACTGTCACCCGGTATTCTAGTTCTTGAGCCTGTTTTGTGGGGTCGAATCTTTGCAATTGGCATGACCATAGTTAATCTATTTCTAACAGCTATTCTTTTTAGAACTTTATTTCCAAAAGTTAAAAATTCCGTCATTACACTCGCCGTAGTTCTCCTGGCTATTAATCCGATCTTTTTTTATTGGAGCCTTCGAATTATGGCGGAGACGACTTTCGTTTCATTAGTTCTGCTGGCATTTATAGTTTATTTCAAAGGTATTCGGTCGAATCGTAGTTGGTGGCCGTATTTCCTTGGCTTAGTTCTCGCTTTAGGAGCGCTGACCCGTTACGAAGGGTTTTTACTGTCTGGATCTTTTGGCTTGGTCTTTCTACTAAAGCGGCAATGGTCAAATATATTTAAAACATTTAGTGTGTGGTTTGTTTTAGTCGCCCCTTGGTTCGTCTTGACAAAATTGATATTGCACGGCGGAACGAGTAACGCGTATGTTTCTGAACTAGGAACGTTTAATTTTGATCTAAATCGCTTGGGTTACTTTATCACTTATACCCTGTTCTTTTTAGGTTATCCAATTCTCTTAAGTCTAATCGTTCCAAGTATCATTAGTTGGCGTAAGCGTCTGGTGTCTGTCATTCATGCTGCGGCGACGAGCCCTTTGTGGATTTTTGTAGCGATCGAGGTCGCTCTCTTTTTCGTGTGGACGCCATCATTACCGCGAATCATGCTATCAGTAATTCCTGTTGCCTACATCTTTGCTACTAAAGCTTTGAGTGATATTGATTTTAGGACTAATCGAAAAATATTGATTTTGTCATCCTCACTTCTTTTAATAATGTTTGTAGTCTTGCAATTAAAATTCCGAATGTATTTTTTAGTTTTGTCGAGGTTGGGTGAGGTCTTGATCATTGGGCTGTCGATTTTAGGAATAATTGCAATGTGGCGAAACTCTAAAAAACTATTTTTGACAGGACTAATTTTATCATGTCTGATCGGGTCTTTTGTGGTCGTTGCAAACCAGAGACTTGTTTACTCTACAATATATGACGTGTCTTTAAAGGCTGCAGGGCTTCCGGGAAATATCGCTTTCTCAGATGAGACTGGTGTTTCAGCTTGGTATTTAGGCAACAAGGGTGTTTATTACAATCCGTCGACGCCAATGGACGTTACCAAACAGACTGAGTGGCTTCACCAAAACAATATTGCCTATGTTATAAACACCAACGAGTTTAATCGGGGTGACGCACTAAACTTGTCAAAACTAGCATGTAGTCAGCGAGTTAATGTCACTATCGCCGATACTTTGGACATAATTACCCAGCGGCTTGGCTTGCTAAAAAATAAACAGTATCCTGTTTTGTATAGTGACATCTGCAAAGTGTAATTATGAGTAAATTATCGATTTGTATTCCTGTTTATAACGAGCAGGCGACTATTAGAGAACTTTTAGACAAAGTCACCGCGGTGCCACTTGATAAAGAAATTATTGTGGTCAACGATGGTAGCACCGACAGGACCCCACAGATTCTGGCTGAGTATGCAGATAATCATCATATTTCGGTATTTAATAAATCAAATGGCGGGAAGGGAACGGCTTTAATCGAGGCTTTTAAACATGTAAGTGGGGACTATGTTGTAGTCCAAGACGCTGATCTCGAATATGATCCCTTTGATTTCGTAAAAATGCTTGCAACTGCGGAGTCTAAAAATGTCACAGTAGTTTACGGCAGTCGTTTCCTTGGAAAGCCTTTGACAATGTCAGTTCTAAAGAATTATTTAGCCAGCAAATTATTATCGTTTTTTGTGTGGCTTTTATACGGTCAGATGATCACTGATGAGTCGACGTGCTACAAACTTTTTAAAACAGAAGTTTTAAAACAGATTCCTTTGGAATGTAAGCGCTTCGAATTTTGTCCAGAAGTGACAGCGAAGGTTTTAAAAAGGGGCATCAAAATTATCGAAGTCCCAGTCTCTTTTAATCCACGGGATGCCAAAGACGGAAAAAAGATTAGCTACTTAAAAGATGGTTGGGAAGCGGTGGCGACGCTTTTTAAGTATTCTTCACAATTCAAATCCAGAGGTATCTCATAAATTTTTATCAACGGACCGATTTTTGGTGATGAGACTTTAGGGTCAAATACTTTTACTAGTTTCCATTTAGATACTGACGCAAAGTAATTAACCCAAGATTTATAGAAATCTGGATAATACTTTTCAGACTCTTGGCTGATTATCGCGGACGCTATAGAACTGTTAACGACTAAGTATCTCCGAGGGTACTCTAAAGTATCAGCTTGGCAAAACACTGTTTGCAGAATTGGAGCTAGAGATTTATTAAGCGGGGCATAAGTGCTTCCACAATGCGGATACCCTATCTCTACGACATTGTTTAGTCCATATTTATAAAGAGGTGGTGAGGCGTAGCTGGTAGCATTAAAAATTAGATCATTCCCAGATAAGTTACCAACAATCCAATTCGCTGCTTCCTCCCGCGTGTCGATCTGCTGACTGGCGTTTAGGAAAATGTATGTATTAATCCCGCTGGGAGCGATAAGTATAATTAATAAACTACTGCAGCAAAAGATCCTTAGCACCCGTGATTTTTTAGCAGCTAATTTATAAATTTCTACTACTAGAGCAGCGATAACCGGGATCATTAGTGGCATAAATGGCAGCAGGCGACGTAGTGCCATCGAATTAGTACCGCTGTAAAAAATTACTCCTAACACGAACGATAAACATAGTAATCTAATCTTTCGGTTTTTATACAGCAGTCCCCAGATAGTTGCTGCAGCTAGCAGGATAGATCCCGGCCACCCCAAAGCCTCCTTAAATGAAGATGGGTTTAAAAGCGGCAAGGTTTCAATACTAATGCCATTTCCAAAAAAGTATTGCCACGGTCCAAAGCCTCTAACATCGGAAACACAACCTGATCTCATCGTGTCGGAAATACCTTTAAGGGCCATAATTGTTTTTTGAAAATAGATAATGGTGGCTGGTGATAAAATTACAAAAGTAAATCCTGTTAGTATTCCAATCAAAGCTATGTTTCGTATGGTAGTAGTGACAGTTGCTTCTTTACGAAAAATTAATGCCCCAAAAATAATTAGTAACGGTAACGCGAGAATGAGAGCTCCGGAATTCATGGCAAGCGCGATTCCAAAAGATATTCCGACTAGAACAATATTTTTGATTGAGTTTTTTTCATAAAGTCTAAAAAAACAGTACATAAAAAATAAATTGAAAAGCGCGCTAACGTTGTAAGGGGAGATGGTATGGGCATAAAAAATTAAGTAGTAGCAGAAGACACTCAGTATCAAAGAAATCCAAGCTACGGTATTATCAAAATATTTTCGGCCGAATTTAAATAAAACAATAGGTACTAATGCTGTGATTAGAGCGGTGAATACCCTTGCCAGATTAAAAAAATCCGGTCTTGTCCAGGTGTGGATATCGTTCAATAAACTTGGTAACAATTTATGGCCAATTTGCCATACTTCTTTAAAGATAGTAACTAAGACAAAAAGTAAATTCGTATATCCTTGGGGATGGCCGTAAAAATAATCGGTATTAATAAAACTAAGAAAACCGCCAGCGCCAGTTAATTTTGATAAATTAAAAACCAGATTTAGTGATGGTCCAAAGAAATCAATCTCGTCCGGGTTTTCAAAATTGTCGAGTTTAGGAAGCCCATGAGAAATAAAAGCTATTCTCAGATAAATTCCTAAAGACACAAGACCAATAAAAATAACCGCCGATAATATTTTAAATCTTTGTTCTTTAGACATATTGATAGGGCTAAATTTAACCTACAAATCTATATTTAATCAGTGTCCAGAGGGCTTCAACACCGTCCCACGCCTTAACTTTTTTGCCTTCTGAACTGTCTCTTGGGTGGTAACTAATAGGAACTTCAATTATTTTGTAGCCCCTCTTTAGAACTTTCGCGGTCACTTCCGGACAAAATTCGAAGCGATTACATTTTAGGTTTAGACTCTTTATAAGGTCAGATTTAAAAACTTTATACGCGGTGGCTTCATCCGTAATACGTGATCCGTAAAGAATATTAACGGCGGTGGTTAATATTCGATTGGCAAGGATACTTCGAAATGGTAAATTCTCAACTTTATTCATGAAACGCGATCCGTACACCACATGTGTTTGGCCAGATTCTATAGGGGCTAGGAGTTTGTAATATTCCTCTGGATCGAGTTCTAAGTCGGCGTCTTGAATAATAACTACATCTCCAGTTACTTGTGCAAGGCCGTAGCGGATGGCCGCGCCCTTTCCTTTAATTGGGGAGACGACAACTTTTAAAACGTTCCCTGTTAGGGTTGCTTGGTGCTTAAGGATTTCCAAAGTACTGTCTGTAGACCCGTTTTCAACGGCAATAATCTCTTTGGGTATTGGGACCATTCGCACTCGCTCGATAACTTCGCCAACGGTGCCTTCTTCGTTATACACAGGTATTATCACCGATAATAATTTCATAGTTACGTATTCGTTGGGTAAGTATTTACACTAGTATCAATCAAATACAACTGATCGCATTTTATATTAAATAGCAGGCAATATTTTTCTTCACTCAGATGCAGGTGTGAATCGGTAAGCCATGAGCGAAAAGAGATAACGTACCGCGGGTTTTTTGGAAAATAGTCATAGCCAAGTCTTGTGTCTAAATCTTGTCCGATATGTTTTTCAGCCAAATTCCAGGCATCCCATTCATAACCACCGTCAATTTCGTTTATGTTTACTTTCTGTCGGAGCAAGTTTTGACCGAGTTGCCAGCGCGCTTCATTCCACTGTTTAAACTCATAAATCCAGATTAAATTCAATCCAACGAAAAACGCAATTACAAAGGCTGCGCAGATTTTAGAAAAATTACTATTAAGAACGAAATATTTTCCGAAACTCAGGGTTAAAAGTGAGACCACTGGCAAATAGTACCTATCACAATGGACCATCATGAATGGGAAAAAGGCGACCAGAATTAAGGCTACTATTTGCTCAAGATCAAGCCGCTTTTTAAAATTCGCCACAAATAAAGCGACTCCGATCACCGACAACGTTGTGGCAATAACTCCTAGCTGTAGTGGGTGTGGAAAAAGAAACATTTTGGTGCCGTCAATAGAATTAGGTGCGAAGCCATTAATTGTTAATAATGCTGGGGTATAAAACATTAACTTCCCAAATTTCAGCCAATAAACACCGGCAATAAAAACGGCGACAACTGCTCCAATTACGAATTTAAGAATAGATCTTTTGGTTGGCTTAAAAATGAGAATAGTAACGGGTGGTAGTAACAAACCTAAGTACATTAACGTTTGAGTCCAGCGATCGAGTGCCGTCAAAATGTTGAAAGAAAGATGACTAGACTGCATTTGTTGGACAATTGTAGGTGGTTGCACGAAATGAAACCAAGCAAAATATGCGATGAGTCCTAGTCCTGCTGGGATTGTTATTGCAAGCATTTTTGAGATTTTTAGAGTCTGCTCTTTTGTTCTTAGTAGGTAAAGATAGTAAATTAGGGCGGCGGCTGGGAGGGCTGCCCCGATTTGACGGACACAAATTGAACAGGCGGCCACAATTGACCCCAGAATTAAGAAACGTAATTTATCACTTTTAAGACCATACTCGTAGAAAGCAATGCTAAGAATTAGAAGAACTGTGAAGAGTACGTCTGTTCCAAAAGAGTACGACAGAAAGAAAAATAAGGGGTTTAAAAATAGTATAAGTGGCAAGTAGGCAGAGTTTATTTTGTAATTAACACGTAAGTGCCAATAAGCGACTACAACACCGATGATGGAAAATATCGCGACTAGAAAATGGATCTTAGGAATAGAGAACCCGACTATACTAGAGTAAATAAAACCAAGTATTGTTTGGAAGAAAGTACTGGCCCTGGCATATTCGGAAACTCTAAAATTACCACTTAAAAACTTCTGAACACTTTGAATGTAAACCCAGTCGTCGTCGACCGGAAACTTAAAAGTCGGCGGTACGACTAAATAGGCAAGTAGTACCACCCCCAAAATAATTAGAAACTTCCTCAGTTTATGTTGTTTTACCCAATGACTTAAGCGAGTTATGGCTATTAGTTTACACTAAAGATGATGCGCTATGCTAGAATTAATCAATGCTTTTATCGATCATAATCCCGGTTTATAACGAGGTGGCGACTTTGGAAGAGTTGCTAAAGAGAGTTAAAGCTGTTGAAGGCATCGATAAAGAAATTATTTTGATTGATGACGGTAGTAAAGACGGCAGTCGGGAACTATTGGGAAAATTAAGTGAGGCCGATTTGTCATTGAAAGTTATTTTGCATGAGAAGAATCAAGGCAAGGGAGCGGCGCTGAAGACTGGATTTGTGGCAGCAACCGGGGATTACGTGATTGTTCAGGACGCTGACCTTGAGTACGATCCAGAAGATTATCATAAACTTCTAAAACCGATTAATGACGGTAAAGCCACAGTGGTTTACGGAAGTCGGTTTACCGGGGAACACCGGAATATGAATTATAAGCATTGGCTGGGGAATAAATTTCTGACGTTTTTAACTAATGTTCTCTACGACACCACGCTTTCGGATATGGAAACTTGCTATAAGGTCATTCCACGTGAATTACTGCAAAATATAAAACTTCGCGCTAATCGATTTGACTTTGAACCGGAGATAACTGCTAAAATACTCAAAACCGGGGTGCGGATATACGAGGTGCCGATATCTTACGCCGGTCGGGAAAGCAACGAAGGCAAGAAAATTAGCTGGAAAGATGGCCTCCCGGCTTTGTGGTCTTTAATTAAGTATCGATTTGTAGATTAATTATGCAAAAAGTTTTAGTACGGAAACTCTCCCGATGGTACCTCTAGAATAGTCGAAACTTTAAAGCAGACTAATTCCCGTTTAAATTTACTAGTAGAAACTAAAAAAGAAGGTTTGGGACGAGCTTACGGTAAGGGTTTTCGGTGGGGGCTCGATCGTGGCTACGATTTAATTATCGAAAGTGACGCCGACATGTCACACGACCCGAAGTACCTGTCGCAAATGTTAAAGTTGTCAAAATCGGCGGATCTCGTAATCGCCTCACGCTACGTCAAAGGCGGCGGAACTGAAGGCTGGGGACTGCTACGAAAATTAATTTCTTATGGTGCGAGTGTATATACGCGTGTCATCTCAGGATTGCTTGTTCACGATGTGACTGGAGGTTACAAATGCTTCCATCGCCAAGTTTTAGAAACAGTGCCTTTCGAAAAAGTTAGGGCTTTTGGTTATGGCTTTCAAATAGAGATGAATTATCGGGTTTGGAAAGCTGGCTTTAAAATTACAGAATTCCCGATTATTTTTCCGGATCGCCGTAAAGGGGTCTCCAAATTTAATAAGAAGATATTTGTGGAAGCTTTTTTACTAGTTTGGAAACTACGATTTGCACAATGATTAATTATAATCGGCTTATCGTTTTAACTCTATTTTTTTCGGTAGTAATCGTTGGAATTCTGGGAGTAGTTCGCTATAACGACTTTAATTATTTAGGTTCTGTGCCCGCTTCGAATGCGCACTTCACTCTTAGCATCATTCTTAAACGAGCCTTAAATCTTAATACTTATTACGGCGCCTCCGGGGTTGATTTAGCTAGAATCAACGGTGGTGACTATTTACCGGTTTACGCACCAGGTTACAGTTTCGCGGCGGCTCTTCCGTACGGATTGCTTCAGATTTTTAATCATTTTTGGGTAAGATTTTTTAATCCGTTATCCGAATCAATATCGCTCTTTCTAGAAAGTACAGCCTTAGCTTTACCATCAATTTTATCTACAGCATTAATTTCAGTATTAATATATAAATTGTTACTTCACTTTAAAGTCTCAAAAACAATCGCAGTCATTACCGCCTGGTCCTTCCCTTTTGCCACTTTTTTACTAGGGTACACCTCAACTACATATAACGGTCTGCTCGCGGCGAGCTTACTTCTGCTGGCTTTCTACTGGCTGGTGGTTCCGGAAAAATATAACTTGCGAATTCCACTCCTCGTAGGTTTACTTTTCGGAATGATCGCTAACACTGAATACGTAGTTGCCCTATGTTTTATACCTTCGCTTGTTTATTTCTATATTAAGACCCGTGATAAATATAAAACCGGCATTGTTGTGGCTGGTTTTATGGCGGGGATGTTGGCCTTAGGACTTTATAATAACGCCTTGTTTGGCAAGCCTTGGACTTTCGGTGAGCAATTTACAGGGACTGCTTTTAGAACTGGTGCAGATTTAACCAGCATTACTTTTTCAGGTAATTTATGGCAAAGTCTTTACGGAAATCTTTTATCACCAGCTAAAGGCCTAATTTTTCAAGCACCCCTTTCTCTACTGGCTGTACCTGGATTAATTTACCTTTTTAAGCGTCGAAGATCGTCGGCCGTTCTGGTAATTTCCTATATTGCTATAGTAGCTTTAGTTTATGCTTTTTGGCATGACTGGGGTGGTGGCTGGACTACTGGCCCTCGATTTTACACAGCAATTGTGGCCTTTTTAATTATTGCGGCAGGGTACTTTTTTTCAGAAATTAAACGCAAAACATTAGTAGCCCCAGGCTTTTTTGGATTAATTTTATTCGGTGTTTTAGCTGGAGCCACCACACTACTTTTTGGTCCTCGCGATAAATTTTCCGCTAGTTACGATGTTTCTAGATTACGCGTTATTCAAAGACTGGAGCACCTGTTTCCAAATCCGGTGTCGGTAAGTAGTTTAGCTCCATATATCCCCAAAACTTTTGGAGTATCTCTTTCGGCGTATCTAGTGTTGCTAACCACGTTAATACTGGGGTCATTAATTATTTTAATAGTTTTGTCTAGGCGAAACGTGGTTAGTACTTATGAAAAATAAACCCGTTATTATTAGCTGGATTTTATTTTTAGCAGTTTTTATTGTCGGTGTAACTAGCGTAGTTGCCAACGACAACTTTCAGTTTTTAAGTTCCATACCTGTAGCTAATGCTAACTTAACTAAAAGTATCGTCTTACAACGGGTATTAAATATTGATAAATATAAAGATGCATCTGGAGTCGATGTAGTTAAGTTTAAAGGTCACTATTACTCAGCGTATCCGCCTGGTTATAGCTTTTTTGCAGTTCCTTTTTACGGTGTTTTACAGATCTTTAATTATGGTTGGGTTCACCTGTTTAAGCCTTTGAATGGTGCAGAATCGAGGTTACTTGAGAGTTTGGCATTGGCACTCCCCTCTATTTTGTCACTTGCTTTAACATCTGTTCTCCTTTTTAAGTTGCTATACTTTTATAAAAATAAGCTTTGGGTTTCGGCTTTGGCGGCCTGGGCTTTACCATTTACCACATTTTTGCTTGGTTATCTGCCAACGGCGTTTTTTCATTTACCAGCAGCTTTTTTTCTATTTTTAGGTTTTTATGTACTCGTTACTTCCGAAAAGATAACTATTTTAAGATCGTTTGTAATAGGCCTGTCATTAGGATTAGTAGCGATAACTGAGTATGTTCCTGCGCTTTGTTTTATTCCCATTTTTTTGGTCTTTATTTATAAATATAGAGACTATAAAAAATCTTTATTAGTATTATTCGGTTTTCTAGTTGGTTTTTCTATTTTAGGTGCTTATAACTACAAACTTTTTGGAGCCCCTTGGAAATTCGGGGAAAGCTACGCTGCTACTTCTAATTCTGAAGCAACGTCATTTGGGATTGCCTTTACCGGGAACCCGATTACAGCTTTAAGTGGCAATTATTTATCTCGGATCAAGGGTGTGGTAACAAACGCCCCACTTTTCATACTGGCAATCCCTGGTTTTTATTTTTTGCTGAAGCGCCAACGTAAAGATGGCACCTTAGCTTTAGCTGTAGTTTTAGTGGTTAGTCTTGTTTACGCCTTTTGGCACGATTGGGGTGGTGGTTGGAGTTTAGGGCCACGTTTTTACACAAGTTTGATGCCGTTTTTCTTTACAGCTATTGGTTTTTTTGTTGAACATTTTTATAGAAATAAGTTTGCTAAAACTTTATTAGCTATAATGTTGGCTATCGGTGTTTTTGTGGCTTTCTGGTCGCTGTCTTTAGGTCCTAGACTTCTTACACCTAAGGCCGAAGCGAATATAGGTATTGTTGCTACTCAAAGGGCTTCCAGACTTCCATTAATTTTAGAGGAAGGTTTTTCTAAAAATAATTTAGCCCCATTTATATTTGAAGCGGCTTCTGATTTACCGATAATTAGCAAAATAAATTTTTCAACACTTCTTGCGGGTTATTCTTTCTTAACGCTTTTCGTTATAATAGGCTCCTTGCTTTTAATATTAAAAATCGCGAAACCTGATAAGGTTGCGCCCACTATTTTATGACTAAGGATTTACTAAAGTGGCAATCAATTAGCGTCGCATCGCGGTTTTTTTCTGTGGGGGTGGGGATTGCTCAAAGCATAATTTTGACGCGGTGGATTTTGTCGGTTGAAGAGTTTGGATTGATTGGCGTCATCGGGGCTGTGGGAGCGATGCTGGGAGTTTTTCAGCATTTAGGTTTGGCTTCTGGCACTACTCGCGAATTAGCTTACCGAGGCGAAAAAGATGCTTCTAAAGTTTTCATTTCATCACTGATTGCTCGTTACGCCATTTCATTACCACTGGCGATCGGACTTTTCATTTTCGCTGGTCGAATCGCAGCTGGATATCATCACATCGAAATGGCTGGTCCACTACAAATCTACGCAGTCATTTTACTACTTCAAGCCAGTCAAGATGTCTGTGGCTCAGTGCTTCAAGGTCTACAGCGTTTTAAACATTTATTTTTATTTCAAGCATTTCTAGCAATTCTCAGCTTTTGCTTGTATGTTCCCTTAAGTCACTTCTTTAAATTCAACGGTTACTTTCTAGCTTTGTCACTCGTCACTTTAGTTTCCGTTGTTGTTATGTGGGTTCTCGTCATTAAATCACTGCGATCTACTTGGAAATTCCCAACGAAGGCTGAGGTCATTCCTATTTTAAAAGATGTTTTTGCAGTTGGCTTGTCTATCTACATCGTTAAAATAATCTTCACGAACTGGGAAAATTTAGGAACAGTCTTTTTAGGTACGCAAGTTTCCTTAATTTCGATTGGTTTTTTTACTTACGCCATGGGCTATGCGTTTAAACTAATGACAGTGTCTGATGCTTTAACAGATGTAAACCTTTCAGTTATGACCAAGCTTTACAAAGAAGAGCGGGATACTTTTAAACAGGTCTTTATGGAAAATTTTAATAAGATTTATTCTTTTGTGTGGCTCGCGGCGTTGACAGCGATTTTTTGGGCGCCACAAATCTTCTTTATTTTCGTTAAACATAAGTACGATTCATCTCTTCCGTACATTCTACCGTTGACGCTAGCAGTTTGGTTCTACTCATACATCAACTATTTAGGGGCGAGTATTATCGTTCCGGCAAAAAAAGTTATTCAGATGATTATTTACTATGTGGTCATGATTGCTAGTACCGTGGGCTTTTATTTTATGGCTGGAGGCTTTATAAATGATAAAATATTGCTGATGTCTATTGCAATGGCTGTGGGGTCGGGGTTAGCGCTTATTTATCAAGTCGCAGTGATTCGTCACCATATCGGTTTTTGGGTCGTCAATAAAACAGTAATGTTAGTTACTTTGCCTTTATTACCGCTATTTATTCCTAGTCTGACTGCGTCTGGCTTAACCACCAAAATATTGCTATCTGCTATTTGTTATTCGCTTTTTTTCATAGTCGTTGTCAAGCAAAACGTCGTCACTAAAGCGCAAATAAACAAACTGTTGCGGAGGTCGGCATGAAAATACTCATGATCGCTCCGACGCCATATTTTTCAGATAGAGGCTGTCATGTTCGAATATACGAGGAAGCAGAAGCTCTTAAACGAGCTGGGCACGAAGTGGTTATTACGACTTACCATTTAGGACGCGATCTTGGTGATTTTAAGATACTGCGGACGCCAAAAATACCCTGGTACAAAAAGACGGCTGCCGGGGCTTCTTGGCACAAGTTTTATTTAGACTTTTTTCTACTTCTGCTAACCGCCAAAACTCTAATTACTTTCAAGCCGGATATTATTCACGCCCATTTGCATGAAGGAGCCTTTATCGCCATGATCCTGCGGCGATTCTTTAAACGACCAATTGTATTTGATTATCAAGGCAGCTTGTCTTCTGAATCTGTAGACCATCACTTCGTAAAGCCAAACAATCCTATTCTGAAGTTGGCGAAGTTTATGGAACAAAAAGTAAATGAGGGCGCGGAGTTTGTGATCACCAGCGCGCCGAGGAATCTCAAAGTTGCTCATTTGGAAACTGTTTGTGACGGGGTTGATACCAACATCCTCAAGCCAGATTTATCAAGACATAAGCCTCAAACATTTGTTTATTTGGGCTTACTTGGTGAATATCAGGGCACTGATTTAATGTTACAAGCATTCGCAATCGTCATCGAGAAATTCCCGCAAGCACAGTTAATAATTGGTGGTTTTCCAAAGATCGAGTACTACAAAGATATGTCAAAGAAGTTAGGTATTGGGTCACAAGTTGAATTTGTGGGCGCGGTCGACTACTCAAAAATCGGGGACTTTTTAAACCGTGGTCAATTTGCTATCGCGCCTAAAGTTTCTACAACAGAAGCCAATCAGAAGATGCTAACTTACATGGCTTGCGGTTTACCGGTTGTGGCCTTTAATACTGAGATTAACGCTAAGATGCTAGGGTCCACGGAACTGCTAGCAACGCTTGGTGATGCTGAATCCTTGGCAAGCAGGATGATCTTTTTGTTAACCCAAAGTCTGGAGCAAATTCTATTTTTAGGTGAAGCTAATAGAGTCCAGGCGGAAGAGAAGTTTAGCTGGGAAAGAACCGGTGAGAAAATTTTAGAAGTTTATAAAAAAGCTATTGAAGTATTCACGCAAAAGAAGTTAGCTCCAAAAACCGTCATCCAGAAATTTTTGGGTTTCCTGCCGAAACTCTTAATATCTGGGGCACTTCTTCTTTGGGTGTTTCATAAATTCGATTTCAAATCTGCCCTCATCGCCGTTAAGGCCGCTAATATTTGGATTTTATTAATTATTTTGTTATTAGTGGTCTTAAAAAATGTTTTCAGCAGCCTACGCTGGCAGGTGCTTCTGGCGGCACGCGGTCCTAAAGTGCCGTTCTTAATTTTGCTTAAGCTCTATTTTATTGGCGTCTTTTTTAACAATTTTATGCCAAGTAGCGTTGGCGGTGACATTGTTAAAGCTTATAAACTCTCAAAGTACACCGACCAGGCTTTTGACAGTTCTATTTCGGTGGTCATGGAGCGAGCGACCGGTCTCTTCGTTTTGATATTTATTGGTTTCACCGCACAGATGTTTGTTTATAAATTAATCGGAGTGGCTATCTTTGTTGGTTTCCTGATTGCCTGCGGGATCGGTCTTTTGATAGGTGACAAAGTTTCTAAGATTCATCCTAAAATCAGAAAACTGTGGTTAGCATTCATTTTTTATAAAGACCGTCCCAAGGCTCTTGCTGCGGCTATCGGCTTATCGTTCCTAATTCAGGGACTTTCAATGGCGTTTCAATACCTAACCTTTTCAGCTCTGGGTTATCATTTACCTTTTTGGCAGGCGATGGTGGTTTTCCCAGTCACTAATTTCGTTACCTTCTTGTCGTTGCTTCCTAATGGTTGGGGAGCGCAAGAGGCTTTGTATGCACTGTTATTCGGTCTAATTGGCATCAATAAGACTATCTCTGTTACTGTCTCGTTAGTTGGCCGTTTAGTCACACTCCTCGTCGCCCTACTGGGAGGTTTAATCTATGCCACAGAAAAATAGATATGTTTACATATTACTTATAGTTTGTGTCGTTATTTCCGGATTGATTCTCGGAGGGCTTTTGCTTAGAGCTTTTACTGGTTTAGTCCCTTCGGATTTTTATTGCTACTACTATATTCCAAAGGCGGTTTTAAACTTAGTACGTCGGGAACACCCTTACATTAACTACGCTCCAATATTCCCCTACTTTTTCCCTCCAGCATCCATACTTCTTTTTAAACCATTAATCCTGCTTCCGATGTACCTAGCAAAAATTGTTTGGTCACTAACAAACGCAAGTTTGATGATAACGTCAGCAATACTTGTTTCCAAGGTTTTTAAAAGGCTGTGGCTGTGGCCGATTTTGGTTTTTTTAGCTGTAATCTATTATCCTTTTCAATTTACGCTTACGGAGGGCCAGTTTAATATCATCCTTTTATTTGTTTATACTTTTGGGCTCTGGGTTTTAGTCAAATGGAATCGAGTTTTGGGTAGTACTGTCGGAGGGGTGCTTTTAGCGATTGGTACGATAACTAAAGTTAGCCCACTGCTCATCATCGCCTATGCGTTTTGGAAAAAGCGTTGGCTGCTGTTAGTAGTTTCTCTTTTTACTGTAGTGGCGCTTTGCGGATTGGCAGAAATATATGTTAAATCCGGAATTAATAATTACTATTTGCATAACGTTTTAAAATATGTGTCTGATCAGGCAGCAACTCCTAGTTGGCGTGATCAATCGCTTCTCGGGTTTATTAAACGCTTTGATTTGCACATGGATGAATTTCATATCGCTGGTCACACTATCACCGAAAGTCGTGCTAGGAGTTTAATTTCATATGGGATTATTGGACTACTGATCGCGATTTTCCTAGGACTCGATCTACGTCGTAAAAAAGGTGACTTGGACGTTGTTATTAGCTGCCTTTTCTTAACTACCATCGGAGTTCTAGGCACTGGGCTGGCTTGGTACCATCAATATACAATGCTTCTCCTACCGATTTGGGGACTGCTGCTTTTTAGCCTTTTTACTCTACGTAAACCTTATAACTATCTATGCTTGCTTATTTCAGTAATAACCTACATTTTAACCTGTGCCAATTTAGAGGGTCGGTTTCTTGGCTTGTTACAGCCAAATATGTTTTATGGAGGGGTGATTTTAACGATATTTCTTCTTATCCTTAAAGGAAATCAACATTGGTTTAAAGCCGTCACCGCTAACGTTCCGGTTTTTAAAGTAAAAACAAGCCTATTAGTTGTTTTAGGGTTTATTCTAATAATAAGTGTACTTGTCGGTATTGGGCTTCCCAGGCTCGATCAAAAATTGAAAGAAGCCCGAGATGTTGACCGTCTGGTCGAAATTAATTACATGGGAAATATGCTCACCAACCATCAAGTAGAGTTTAAAATCGGATACTCTAACAGCATCCTCCGATCGGAAAAGCTTGATGAAGGCTACATTTTATTTGAAAAAGATCAGCACATTAAAGTTCGCAGCGAGATCGCAATACTTTTTTTAGATCCAATTAATAACCACGATTATAATTATCAGTTTTCGTCTGCAGATGGTCATGAATTTAAACTTTGGACCCATTTAGAAAGCGTAAAATACATCAGTATTTTTGGGAAATACTATTACTATAATCCTGACTCGCAAAGCCCTGGTCAATCTCTTATTCCACAAATTGGAAACCTATGAAGTATTTACAGCCTTCTCGTAATTTAAGTTTATTTATCGCGGCAGCGTTTGTGTTTCTGGTAGCCTTCGGAGTTAGATTTTACAACTGGCAAATTGAGGGAATAAATCCGGATGAACCCACCTGGCAACAACGGATCGAAAACTTTTCACTAGCTATTAAGAATCATGAATGGCAATACACTTTTCAATCACTGCACCCCGCTGTCACTCTAGATTGGCTCTCTTATATTGGTCGAGCTTCCTCAGGATTTAACTATATCCCACAGTATCACTATCCTTTCGACACGTCCGACAACACCCCTGGTTTTACGGGTGATGACAGCCCGGCTCGCGGCTTTAAAGACCCTTTAGTATTTTGGACGGTTCACTCGTCTGAAGTTAACGTTCTTATTTTGGTTAATGCTGCCGCCTGTTTAATGGTGTTTCTATTACTTTCGAAACTTGTTGATCGGAAAGCGGCTTTTTTGTCCGCACTACTAGTGTGTTTGGATTTTTATTACATCGCCTCCTCGCGGGTTATTCAGATGGATTCACTGCTAGCCTCGTTTGTGATACTAACGGCTTTGTGTGCGATTTTGTTTTTTAAATCAAAGAAAAGACTTTATTTGATACTTGCGGCTTTGTTCTCTGGATTAACAGTTCTAACAAAAGTAAATGGTGTACTAGTCTGCGGATTTACTTTATTTGTTATAGCGACGCCATTTATTATCGATTTACTCAAAACCCGTCGATTAAAAACACAACTACTCCTTACTACGATTATTAATTTGGCCTTATACGGTGTGCTTTCTTTGACAGTGTTTTTTGTACTTTACCCAGCAATGTGGGTCCAGCCGATTCTAACGCTAAAAGATTTGGCGTACGGAATTTTTAACCGTGGTCTACTTGAGGGTGGGGAATCAGTAGGTGGTACCTTCTTCTTGGGACGGGTGAGTAGTAACCCTGGTTTTGCTTACTATCCACTAATATTGTTAATTCGTTCCAATCCTTTATCGTTGGTTGCATTTGTAGCTGGTATTACAGCGGCCTTTATAAATACAATTAAAACCAAGAAAATTTCTACACATACTGGACTTACTATATTATTTTTAATATTTTTTGTTATCTATTTAATTGGGATGTCTGCTGTTGCTAAAAAAAGTGAACGCTACATAATGCCAATATTCTTGCTTTTTGACATTTACGCGGGGTTATTTTTGTACCAACTTCTTAAGAAAGTAGAAGTTAAATTCATAAATAAAGCCAAATTATATTTGATTATTATTCTAGTATTTTTTGGCCAGTTTATACTGGAGTTGTGCCCATTAAGTTGGCATTATGGGAGTTACTATAATCCACTGATCGGCGGAGCTAAAGTAGCGCAGCGTCTAACTACAACTGGGTGGGGTGAGGGGTTATTGGAAGTTGCAGATTACATAAATAGTGTCCCGAATTCCAAAAAAATGAGAATATCTACATGTTATAGTTATATCAACCAGATCCAAAGAAAACAGGATTTAGGCTTGTGGGAAGAGTATCAGCACTTAAAACCGCTTAAAACTGTTACAATTAACGGTATTGCATATGCGTATATCTACCAGGGTTTACACCCTCTCAAATAAAATAACAATTTTTCTTAAGTTTATTCCAATTAAAACTTATCTTCTTCTAGTGCTCGTGTTTGCGTTGGTAATCCGTTTATGGGGAGTGTGGCATGGGCTTCCCTATATTTATAGCGTTGATGAGCCGGCTCTTGTCCACAGCGTTTTAGGTCTGCGGTTTGACTTAAATCCTCATCATTTCGATTGGCCGCATTTCCATTTCTACTTGTCGTATCTAGTCTTTGGGATCTTCTATAAAGCTCGGATTGCTTGGCAAGTTTGGGGTTGGAAGCCGGCTATGGAGGCGATGGCGCCGATTTTGTGGAATGACGGGGCCGTCTTCTACTTACTTTTAAGACTTTTAAGCTTATTTATGGGGGCGCTTACAGTTATTCCGGTTTATTTAGCCTCTAAAGAAATTTTAATCAGCCCTAAAAAGGCTTTACTGGCAGCTTTAGTTTTTGCCCTAATTCCCTTTCACGTGGAGAACTCCAAATATGCGCTTATAGATGTCCCCGCGACTTTTTGGTGTGCTTGGTCACTGTGGTTTGCCTTAAAAACGGCTAGAAGGCCGTCATTACTAAATTATATACTGGCCGGTCTGTTTGGAGGCCTCGCTATGTCAACAAAATACAATGGTTTGTTAATTATACTTGTTTTGGTATTAGTTCATTTATCACGCCTTCCATTCGTTGAAACATTCATATCTTTGATCAAACGAAAGTGGCGAAATATAGACATCGGAGGTTTACTAAAAGATTGGTGGAAGTTGGTTTTAGCTGGCGTTACGGCACTTGCCGCCTTTTTTGCCGGTACACCTTACGCACTTTTAGATTGGAAGGAATTTAGTCGCAGCGATACATCAATTGGTGCTTTTTGGCAATTAACTCGCTCCGGAAATAGATTGGAATTGGCGGTTTTTGGTAGACTCGCCGATGCCCTTTTTAATAAAATTCTTTCAGGATACGGGTTCATTCCTTTAATTATAAGTTTAGTGGGTTTGTTTTTCGTTTTTAGACGCGGTAATAAATTACAGAGAGTAACCGGATTATTTTTCGTATTTTTCACTTTGTACGTGGGAAGCTCTGTGTTCGCTCCGATTCAAATTTTCATGCCATTATTTTTAGTTCTACCCAGCCTTTTTATACTAGGTCTTTTTCCGATTACAGATTTTATTAAGAAAGAATTTTTTGAAAACAACAAAGCTTGGAGAGTCGCATATCCATTACTGGTTATTACAGCGGTCACTCCTCTAGTTGCGGCGTCATTAAAGGTAGATTACTTATACACGTTTTTAGATACTCGTAATATTGCCAAGAATTTTATCGATTACGCAATTCCTAAAGGTAAAGTTATAGGAGTAGAAGGTGAGTATCAGCCGTTTTATGAAGGAACTCATCCGGTAATTGGAGTTCAGGCTTGGCGATACGACCCTCTTAGCCAGAAAAAGATTGAATACGTCGTTGTGAGCGGCGATATGGATTTGCGTGGGATTCGTGAGAATTCAAAGTTTGGAGGGATACTCGAAAATTTGTACCCAATTTATAGTTACCAAAACTTTGGTGATCGGCTGGGCCCCAATTTATTTATTTATAAATTGAACTATCCACTTAATAATCAATGGTGGCTAAATGAAAGTAAATTACCTAAACTTTCTGTTGACTATTTGACAGCTGATAATCACGAGTGGCGGGAGTCTATTCTACCTGCCGATTTAACCTACACGGTCGCGGTAACTGGAACTTGGGACTTTTCGGGTAAGACATCAGAAATCATGAAAACGCGAAGTGACTATTCATATCCGGTTAGTAAGGTCGGCGGACACTTACACGGTCTGGATTTGGCTGTTGCCGATTTGTTGTATCCATTTAAACAGGACTGTTCTGATTTTACGGTTTGCACAAATAGTGAAGCCGTAAAATCTCTTACAGAAAGTGGAATCGATGTGGTTAATCTGCCGGTAGACCCATCTTTCGCCGAAACAAAGACGGATTTAACAGCAGCGAAAATCCAGTATTCTGATGGTCAGAACATCTCTTATTCAGATGTTAAGAATAACCATTTAGCTTTCGTGAGCATTAATCCCGCTTCACCAGATTTTACTCAAGCGACCATTTCGGCCTCTATTAAGACCGCAAAAGATAACAAGGCCGATGTTATTTTTGTTAATTTTAATTGGCTTAAAAGCCAGTCGCCGTCTAAAGAACTAGCTCATCTGGCAATTGATTCGGGAGCGACTGTAGTTACGGGAGAATCTTCAAGCGTAAACGGAGTGGAATTTTATAACGAACACTTTATATCTTATGGCGGTGGCCAATTTGTAAGCTCTGCGACTAGTCCGGTTGATTTACAAGGACGGGTTGGTCCTGGAGTTACCTATGAGCTTTATTTCTTCGGTAATAGATTAGTAGATATAGATTTTGGTTTAAACTACAGTGGCACCTACGATATTTATAGTGGATCCAGTTGCCAAGTATTTGGTGAAGAAAATAAGAATGTGCGTTTGAAAGTGCTTCAACAAATATCTATCGAGTCCGCAGCGTACATAAAATGACACATAGAAAATTTAAATTATCATTAGTTTTTATTATTTTTGTCATCGGAATAATATTACGGGTATCTTATCTTCGACATGGTTTACCAGATTTTGAAGTTGATGATGAGGGTAAGTTTGCTAATCCGGCGATGACAATAACCTTTAACCTACCTAATTTACTAAAGACCCGTAATTTAGAATTACTGAACACAGATTATTTTTATCCGCACCCACATGGCTTAACAAACACATTGGTCGTTGTATTTTCCGCTGTTACCGGGTTCTACAAATTAAGTGGAGTTGGTTCCCGCGTTCTCTCTCACGCGGATTTTATTTTTGTGGCTCGGCTGTTTATCGCTGTGGTTAGCGGATTTATACCACTGGTAATTTTTTGGTTACTTAAGAAGATATCGGGATTTAAAACTGCGATTATCGGGCTTTTAATTTCGGCACTTGGCTACTATTTTATCTACTATTCTCACGTCGTATCGCCGTACCCGATCTGCGCTTTACTAGTGTCGTTGTTCCTATGGCGGTTTTATGAATTCATCGTTCAACCAAATCGGCGAAATTGGATATTTACTTCAATTGCATTAGGCTTAGTAGCTGGATTTAACTTTGGGGTGATAGTTTTTGCTATTCCAATCGGTCTAACTCTAATTTATTTGTGTTTAAATCAAGCCTTATCTCTAAAGAAAACAATTATATATTCCTTAGCGATGGGTCTAATCGTGGGTTTGGGATTTTTAATAATCTCGCCCCTGTCGGTTGTAAATTTTAGGATTACTTTAGCGGCTTTGAGTAACGTCTCTAACCTGCAAAATATCGGAGCGCCAAGCAGCGGTAAACTCCCGACTATTCTTGAATATTTTCTGGGGGTAAATCCGGAAATCATAAGCCTTCAGTTTTTGCGTCCGTATTCGATGGTTAATGCCTTTGGTTTACCGTTTGCAGTCTTGTCTTTGTTGTCGCTAGTCATTGCTTTGTTCTCTAAAAATATTTTTAGAATCTTTTTGAGTTTATCTTTTATATGCGCTTTGGCTTTTTACAGCAGTCATGGCAGCACTAATCTTCGCTGGCTGTTGCCATTTTTGCCCATTGTTGTCGTTTTAATGACGCTAAGTATTGCTGATTTTTCTAATTTGTTACGAAGTCAACGAGTCCTGATTGCGTTAGTAATCGTGGGAGTTGTTTTATGCACCTCCTTATGGCAAGTCGCTTTCTTTTTACGATCGCATTCACTTCCTGACACCCGAGAATTAGCGCTACAATCAATTAGGGGGGAGATATCCAAAGACGCGATTATTTTAAGACCATCATTTGATTCTCCGCCGATTTGGAAATATGGGTACGCAAATAATTTTGTAATAAATCACCCCACGTATGGGTCTTCATCACAGGAGCAATTACCACCGGTACTATCCGATGTGTTTTGCGGGTTTAGTACCCTGAATAAAGAACGTTACCTTATTACAGTTGGAAGTGCCGCTAATTACGTAATCACGTCGCCTAGTTATTCTAACGAACATCCCATGACGGCAGGGATTTGGAAGAAATTTTATTCAAATATCACGACTTGGCCTAAGGTTGGTCTTTTCTCACCAACGCTTGCTTCACCTATGACCGGAACTGAGGTAGGTGTCTACAAAGTGCCTAAAGACTTTTGTGGCCCTGAAACTTTTCTTTGCACCATTTAATTTTTGGTATTAAAAAAATTACCAAAAGAATTATTGTCCAAATTAGTGTTATAACAAGACCAGCTAGATAGCTGCTATAGATCCACTTAGGAATATTTACTGAGACAGTGGCAACACCCCCTATAATTTTGTAGATGTAAACTATGGGAAGAGGTTTAAATCCAATATCCTCCTCCATATGGTTACCGGAGGTTGGCCATTTTATAATCTTTATTAATAATAATTGATCTTTTAAAAACTTTGGGAGGTTGCTTGTAATTTCCTCTGTTGTTACCAATAACGTCGTACCTTGCGATTTAAGATAATCTAGATAATTACTACTAATACTTGGTGCCTCGTATTTATTTGTTATAGCTTGAATATATGAATTACTCCAGTAGCTTTTATCAACAAATACAGAAGGCCACAGTGGAACACTAGCCGCAATTAAATTATTAATAACAAAGGAGTTAATTGGACAAACGCTAAATGTTGGAAAACAGTCAACCACAGTTAATTTAGGAAAGTTTTTGTTAATAAATTCCAGATGTGGGTAATCATAAAGTGTGTTAATTTTTACTGTTGGAAATCTTTCTGATAAAGCGACTCTCTCACCCGGTGCGGCATAATAAATTCCGTATGGTAAATATTTACCAAGAATTATAATCGGCGGACTGATAACACCCCAAGTTTCTCCAAATATTAATAAGGCTACTATAACGCCAGCTAAGCTAGCCAATATTATATTTTTCTTCTTAAGAAATTCGTTGACAACGACTATTAATAGCTCAACTCCAAATCCTGATAATAAAGCTATTAAAGAGATTAAAAGAGCGTAGTTTGACGGGGCAATTCCTGATTGGCTAAATAATGGGTAGAATTTATTTAAGAGTCCGTAGATCGGTGTTTTAATACCTATTAAAATATATAATCCAAATAAGAAAAGTATAAATAACATTTGCAAACGATAACGTTTTAAAAAAATTGCCCCCAAACTAATTACGGCAAGAAAAATTGCAATATATCCAGGACTAAACCGCCTTTGATTTGTTTGATAGTTAGCTGGCAGTATTGTATTTTTAAAATCATTAAAACTAGTAATACCTACGGATCGCCAATCTTTTGTGACATCTCTGGTTAAGCTTGTATTTGACGTGAATGATTTAAGCTTATAAGATGGCCAGATTTCTATTGCGTTGGACATAAAAATTGAAACTGCAACTATTGCTATAGTTAAAATTACTAGAACAATATTTTTTCGGTCCTTCAAAAATATATACACTAAATATGTAATAACAATTATTACTATAGCTAAAGAAGAATACACAAAGACGTTTGGTTGAAAGTTAATAATGTTTGAGGCGACCCAACCGGATAACATTGCATAGATAACAGATTTTCTTAGACAGTTTATATTTTGTAATGCTTCTAATATAAATAGAAAGCACCATGGTAACCAGCTATAGGCAAAAATATAGCCTATATAAGCATTAGTTCCTAGTTTAGAGATAGTCCATTCATTAAACATAAAAACCACAGCCGTGCATATAGCAGCGCCGCTACTAATTTTTAGTTTCTTGGCGAGTAAAAAAGCGCCAACTCCTGCTAGAATAAAATGGATTAATAGCAGAATGTTAAAGGCGGTATAAGGTTCCAAGATTAAAAATAGGGAAGCAAAAGGGTAATGTAATGCGGTTAAAGGATTTCCAAGTGCGGGGACACCGGTTAAGACATGGTTATTCCAAAGAGGTATTAAACCTTGCTTTATAGAATCTCGGTAAACAATGTAATTTTGAATAAAATCAAACTGAGCATCCCTTTGGGTAATGGTTACGCCACGGGTAAAAAACGGATCGGCTAAAAATAATAGGCTAAGACCAGCGATTACGATTAGGTAAAATTTATTTTTCCAGATAACTTGTCTGATTGAGATTAGCAATATCACGAAGACTATGATCGGAATTAAAATTAATTCGGAGATACCTAAAATCTGGAAAATGCTTGATAACACAAGATAATACTACCACTAAGTTGCTTTTCTAGTCCATATTTTTAAATAGATAACAGAGTTTAATTATTGCTATAATATGCTGTTAACATTAATAAATGACTAGAGTTATTAGCATTAAAAATTTAGTAAGGAAGTTTTTAGCTTTGTTACCTTTTGGTATTTTGCTAACTTTCGGAGTGGTAATTTTTAAGGTTTCCACAAGGCTTCTTTTTTATAAATACGCCACATTCCAAACAAGTAAATTTGATCTAGGTATAATGGCCCAAACAGTTTGGAACACCGCGCATGGTCGGTTTTTTGAATTTACCGATCATTTTGGGACAAACATGTCTCAAGCCGCCACTCACACCGATTATTTAATGGTAATCTTCGCACCTCTTTTTTGGATTTGGAACGATCCTCGAGTACTTCTAGTAGCTCAAGCACTATTATTAACATCTTCCGTTATTCCCATATATCTTCTGATTAAAATAAAGACAAAATCTAATTGGCTTGGATTAATTTGGGGAATTATCTTTTTGGTTTACCCGGCTGTCGCCTTTTTACTTCTGTCCGACTTTCACAGCGTTACCTTAGTGATTCCATTATTCATTTGGGCCTTTTATTTTTTAGAAAAGAATTGGCTGATACCGTTTTTGATTGTTATTGGTCTTGCTTTGTTTGGCAAGGAAGAAATATCATTAATCGTTATATTTTTTGGGCTTTACATTGCCTTTTTTCGTCATAGAAAACATTTAGGACTGGCGGTAATTACTTGCGGAATCTTGTGGGCCATCGTTACTTTTGGTTTAATTATTCCTTCGTATGGCGGAATTCGTGAAAAGAGCTTCACTAGCTTTACAAACTACGCGTTGAGCGATCAATCTGAAATGTTTCGCACCGGTAACTCACAAAATTTCTTCTTAAATCGTTACGATCAGTTCGGCGATTCATATACGAATATTGCCTGGAATATCATTTCTAATCCAAAAAATACGCTTAGCGTTTTAATATCTTCTGAAAATAGAGACTATTTATTTAAAGTATTTGGTCCCCTAATTTTTATTCCAGCATTAAATTTACCAATTATTTTAATTACTTTGCCTGAGTTTGCCATTAACCTGCTTAGTAACAACTCTGCCATGAAAGGAATTAAACTGCAGTATATTTCATCAATTATTCCATTTTTATTTGTATCCTCTATTTTTTTCATAGCTTATCTAAAAAAGAGAGTACCTGGTAAGTTCTCATTGGTCTCTGTTTATTCCATCTCGCTTGTAGTTTTGGTAGCCTCTCTGTGGGCTTCTAGTAGGTTTAATAGTCCTTTATGGCCTTATTTAGAACATGGCGGGCCACTAATAAAGCTGGTTAGCTTCGTGAATAATTATTTTGATCACAATAACGGTTTAGCCAACACATCAGCCATTGAGTCTACAGATGAAAGCAATTTGAATATATCTCAAACTTCAGGGTTACCTGGAGGTGCAGGCACTTCGGATAATGCTAATTTGGTAGTAGTAAAAATAAAGACTAGTATTGGTAATTCCTATGAAGGCTTAGGTTTTAGTAATCCTAAGGATAGTGACACGGCGGAATATACGATAAAACAAATTCCGGAAAAGGCCTCTGTTTCGGCGCCTAATTTCTTGGGAGCTCAATTATCGCTAAGACCTTCCTTAGCCCTCTTTCCAGCTAATTATAAAGATGCTGATGATGTAGTGGTAGACTTGGCTTCTGATCAAGTTTTACATTCGGTTGATAATTTTAACATTACCCCTCTAATACCAAAGTTTGTAAGTGATCTTCTAAGTAATAATTCTTATCAAATTAAATACTTTGGTAACAGCTTAATTTTGTTTGAAAAGTCTTCATCTAATAATAATTTTAAAAAAGGCCTTGATTTTAATATAGAAGTTTTAGACACCGGAAGTTATTTAAAAGGATCGGAGATCAGTTACAACTCTGGATTGTCTTTACAGGACCCGTTATTTCCAGATCAACTCCTCATAAATTCTGATAATAAAATCACGCAAGTTTGGGCGATTAACCGGTATTTTAGCAATAAGCCGCTTATAATTACGACTAGTTTAGTCAATAAAGAGTCTCGAAAGGTTTTTCAACTGGTTAATTTAGCCAGTTATTCCCTAAATAAGACCGATACTTGGGATGCTGAGCATGTTTACAAAGAAACTCTAAATTTTAAAATTCCGAGTTTTGTGGCGCCTGGAAATTACGACTTAGTGGTTGGAATTAGTGATTTTGATAATAAAAACATAATTGAAGCCCGTTATATTAAAGAAGTTGTAGTAGTTACTCCTTAACCGTTAGAAGCAGACTAGTATTTCATGATAGACTATAGCTTAGTTGTACTCCTTTGGAACTTTTAAATATGGTCTATTTTCTTATTTTCTTAGCCACACTTTTTCCTCGAGTTTATAAAATAGGTTTTGATTTATTCAACACTGATGCCTTCTTTTGGAAAGAGAATACCTATAATTTCATTGGTTTATTTGCTGATCACAGGTTTGCCGACATGGCCATCACCCACCACCCTGGCGTAACACTCATGTGGCTGGGAGGAATCGGGATGAAGATTTTTCGGGGCTTGTACTTTGTTGTCAAACATGTGCCGGCTCCAAATACTCAAGCCGTCGTTTTGTGGACAAACTTCTCCCAGAATTTACCGATCGCGCTTGTTTGCACTGGGGCCGTCGCCGTCTCTTACTATTTAATCAAGCGGCTCTTTAATAATCAGCGTTTAGCTTTGGTTACGTCACTTCTGCTGGCGACTGAGCCGTGGTTGGTGGCTCATAGCCGAGTTTACAATACTGACGCTTTGATGACGTCTTTTATGTTTTTGTCGGTCTTAACTTTGTGGTTGGCTTTGTTGGAAACTAAATACATTAAATGGGCGGTACTTAGTGGCGTCTTTGCTGGTCTCGCTTTGTTGACCAAAAGTATCTCGTTATTTTTAATTCCGTTTTTACTGTTAAGTGTTGGGGCATTTGTAATCTTTAAGAAGTTGTCAATTAAGAAGGCCATGACCATCGTGTCGACCGTTGTTGCAGCATGCGTGGCAACGTTTTTAGTCGTCTGGCCGGCGATGTGGACGAGTCCTGTGTCGACATTAAAGCTTTACTGGAACGGGATCTTCTTAGAAGGGGATACTCGGCTTAATTTACATAACATGTTTGGGCATCCAACCATGAACCCAGGGCCGATTTTTTACCCATTAGCTTTTCTATTAAGATTTACTCCAGAATTAATTGCCGCTTTTGCTATTGGCTTGATACTCTTGATAAAGAGGATTAATAGGAGAGAAGGAGACAAAGATGAAACCAGTTTGTTTTTATTACTATCTTTAGGATTTATAGTTTTCTATATGTTAGAAATATCGCTGGCAACTAAAAAATTGGATCGGTATTTGCTGCCGGTTGTTCCCTTCGTCGCCTTAATTGCGAGTTACGCTTTTGTGCAGCTAAAAAAGAAAATATTATTAATTGTTTTAGGGGTAATATTAGCAATAAGGGTAATTGTTTTGGGTATATATCAACCGGACTATTTGGCTTATTATAACCCACTGCTTGGCGGTCCCACCGCTGGCTATAACTTTGATGGTGAATGGTGGGGAGAGGGGTATCACTTGGTTGGAAGTTGGATTAATGAGAAGTTAGAAGTTAGAGCGGTAGCGGCTTACGATAATCGCCAACTGCGCCCTTTTGTTAAAGATAATATTGCAGTTTATGATGCTGGCGATAAAAAATTGGATGCTAATAAGGTTGATTTATGGGTATTAAAATACAAAGATGGTGGTCGACAAGGTTTTCAGATTATAGATACTGTTAGCGTGGCTGGTTATCCGATGTGGGGAATTTACAAAAAGATTTAATATATGCGAATTATCTGTTTATCAAATCAGCTCTGGGACTGGCCGCTGTGGACTAATAAGCGGCAAGTTATGTCTAGGCTTGCGAACCTGGGGCATGAAGTCATCTTCGTGGATCCACCGATTAGGCTGCAGAAATTAGCGAAACAAATTAGTGAAGGAAAGTGGTCAGGCCAACGTCTTTTGACCGGGTCAAGAATTGTGAAAACAGAGTTTGGGGAAAACAAAGAAGTCTTAAATTACACTCCGATAACATTGTCATATTCTGAAGATCCAAATTTGGTTAGTTTTAATGTGGATCGGATAAATCGGTTGCGGGTTCAGCAGGTTGAACCCCTACGGTTGGGTCTAGATATGACTCAAGAAAAGACGGTGCTGTGGGTTTATAACGTTTCGATGCGCGAGTATGTTGATAAAATACCACATGATTACTTAATTTATGATTGCGTTGATAATTATCCGGCGATGGCGAATTATCAGCGGTTAGGATTGTCGGAAGCCGTCGCTAGTTGGGAAATTGAACTTGCCAAAAAGTCAGACCTGGTTTTTACATCAGCGCCCGGTCTTAAAAAGCGATTAAGCCAAATTAATCCAAAAACGTTCTTTATTCCTAACGCTGGCAATTATGAATTATTCTCGTCCGCCAGTCGAGAGCGCACGCCAATGCCGCCAAGCCTTGAAAATATACCCAGGCCGATTATTGGGTTTACGGGAACGATTGATGATTACAAGGTCGATGTTGAATTAGTAATCAAAGCGGCGAAGGCATTACCTAATTACTCGTTCGTTATTATCGGTCCGCATGGTGAGGCTGATAAATCACCAGATCTTAAAAAGTTGACAGTCCTACCAAACATTCACCTACTACCACAAGTAAAATACGACGATCAAGTGCCTTTCTACACTTATTTTGATGCTTTTATTATCCCGTACAGACTTAATGACTATACTATTGAGGGCTGCTTCCCCATAAAATTCTGTGATGCGCTGTCGTCCGGTCTTCCGGTTGTCGTCACCAATTTGCCGGCTTACGCTGATTTTAAAGATGTTTGCTATATTGGAGACTCTGATGAAGAGTTTGTTAAAATGATAAAGCAGGCAGTTGACGAAAATTCCGAAGAGCGTTGTGAGTCGCGTCGCGCGATTGCCAAGCAGAATTCTTGGGATGGAAAAGTGGCCCGTCAGTTAAATATTATCAGTGAGAATCTATGAGGCGACTTGAAATTGACATGCCGGTTTATAACGAAGAAGTAGATTTGCCGAAGAATATTCCGGTTTTATATGATTTTTGCGTTGCTAATTTACAGAATTATGATTGGTCAATTAAGATTGTTGACAATGCTTCCAAAGATAACACTTGGAATGTCGTTTCTGAGTTGTCACTAAAGTATCTCGGGAAAGTAAGCGGTCTTAAACTTGATCGCAAGGGTCGAGGTTGGGCGTTGCGACAAGCGTGGACGACGTCTAAGGCTGACTATGTATCCTACATGGACATTGACTTGTCTTCAGACCTCGCGACTTTTCCGAAACTGCTCCGTCTTTTGGATGACGGGTACGATATGGCTGTCGGGTCCCGAAACATGCGAGAGTCCGAAGTCATCGGTCGAACGCTGCTGCGAGAAATCATGTCACGGACTTACATTACCCTCGTTAAATTAATGCATGGCACGCATGTTTCCGATACCCAGTGTGGTTTTAAGGCCTTACGCCGCAGTGCTTTCATAAAAGTTGAGCCGGTGATTGAAAATAATTTGTGGTTTTTTGATTCGGAAATGGTGATTTTGTTTGAAAAAGTGAGCTTTAAAGTCAAAGATGTTCCGATCAAATGGGTTGATGACCGTCATACTACGGTAAAAATTGCCAAGGACTCTTACGAGGAATTTAGCGGTCTTACGCGTCTTCTTAGAACTAAACCTTGGAAGGCTTTAACAACTTCATAAACACGCTATTGACCTTAGGTCTCATCGGATTAAAACTAATACACAGATTCAACTGCCTCAAATATAAATTTCACTGCCCGTGAAAAAGTATTTTTTGTTGCGCTCTGACTTTTTAGTCGGTGCCTTATTTATTGTATGCAAAAAACTTTAAAATCAACGATTAAAAAAGTTAAAAAACGTAATGGGGAATTGGTGTCTTTTAGTGTCACTAAAATAGAGAAAGCAATTAGTGCCGCTCTTAAATCTTCGGGAGCCCAAGATAAAAAGTTAGCGACTGACTTGTCTAAAAAAGTCCTAAAGGACTTAGAACAACGTTTTAATTCCACGATCACTCCGGAAGTGGAGCAAATCCAAGATATTATTGAAAAAGTGCTTTTGGCTGAGGGTTTAGAGCGAGCCCACCAAGCTTTCACTTTATACCGAGAATTACACCGAAAAACTCGAGATATTACAAGTTTAGTTGATTCCGATGAGCTGATCCGCAAATATTTAAATCAACAGGACTGGCGGGTTAAGGAAAACGCCAATATGACCTATTCATTGCAAGGCCTTAACAACCACGTGGCCAGTATTATTTCTTCTAACTTTTGGCTTAATCAGATCTACACTCGCGAAATTCGCAAAGCTCACGTCCAGGGCGATATTCATATACACGATTTGGCGCTACTCTCGCCTTATTGCACCGGCTGGGATCTCAAGGATTTTTTGATAAAGGGTTTTGGTGGGGTGCCTGGGAAAGTCAGCAGCAAACCGCCAAAACATCTGTCAACGGCCCTAGGGCAACTGGTCAACTTTTTCTATACGATTCAGGGAGAGGTGGCCGGGGCGGTGGCAATTTCTAACTTTGACACATATCTGGCGCCGTTTATTCGCTACGATAAATTATCGTACAAGGAGTTAAAGCAGAATATACAGGAATTTGTTTTTAACATGAACGTGCCCACTCGCGTTGGCTTTCAAACGCCATTTACCAACGTCTCCCTCGACTTAAAACCAACGAAAACGGTTGGTGAAGAAGCCGTCATAATCGGCGGCGAAGTGGTTGACGCGAAATACAAGGATTTTCAGTTAGAAATGGATTTGTTTAATCGGGCCTTCGCCGAAGTCATGATGGAAGGTGATAGCCAGGGCCGGGTCTTCACTTTTCCAATTCCCACTTACTCAATAACTAAAGATTTTGATTGGGAAAATAAAAATCTGGAACCGGTGTGGGAAATGACTCGCAAATATGGACTGCCATACTTTTCTAATTTTGTAAACTCCGATATGGATCCAGACGACGCTCGTAGCATGTGCTGTCGACTAAGATTAGATAATCGAACTTTGCGTCGCCGAGGAGGTATGTTTTCCGCTAATCCCCTAACCGGAGCAATTGGCGTCGTCACTATTAATCTCCCTCGCATCGGATATCTTGCTCATAAAGAAAAAGGGGAGGGAGAAGCCGCGAAAAAGAAGTTCTTCAGTTTACTCGGCCAACTTTTAGACATCTCTAAAGACTCACTGGTCATAAAACGAGCGGAAGTTGAGGATTTAACCGTGCGGGGTTTGTACCCATATTGTCGTTACTACCTGGAAGACATCCACCTGCGAAACGGCGTTTATTGGCGAAATCATTTTAATACGATTGGGATTAATGGGATGAATGAGGCGCTCATTAACCTTTTTGGGAAGACGATTTCCGATCCTGAAGGCAAAGAGTTTGCTCTGGAAGTCATGGATTATATTCGGGAGAAGATTTTAATTTATCAAAAAGAGACTGGGGAAATGTTTAACCTGGAGGCAACCCCGGCCGAAAGTACCGCTTACCGCTTTGCTAAAATAGATAAAGCTCGCTTTGGGGATATTATCGTGGCTAACGAAGAGGCTTACCAAAAGCAAAAGGCGGCGCCTTTTTATACTAACTCGACCCATTTACCGGTTGACTACACCACAGATATTTTCGAGGCTCTTGATCATCAAGATGATCTACAGGCGAAATATAACGGGGGAACAGTGATTCACGGATTTATGGGGGAGAGTTTGCCAGACACCAGGTCGGTTAAAGCACTTGTCAAAAAGATCAGTAGCAATTACAAACTGCCATATTTCTCAATCACCCCCACTTTTTCGATATGCCCGAAGCACGGCTACTTAAAAGGGTCTCACGAATTTTGTCCACTGTGTGATGAAGAAATTGGTTATGGAAATGTAGAGGAGGTGACTCCTGTTTATGCCAAAAAAGTCGGTCGATCCAAAAAATCTTGAAGAGCAAAGAACTCGTTGTGAAGTCTACTCCAGAATCGTGGGGTACCTGCGCCCGGTCGTTCAGTGGAACGATGGTAAAGCCGCAGAATTTTCGATGCGCCAGACCTACACAAATGGTCTAAAAGAGTCATGACACTGGGGGGCCTTCAAAAAACCACTCTGGTTGACTTCCCAGGACGCGTCGCTTGTACAGTATTTACGGTCGGCTGCAATTTTCGCTGTCCCTTTTGCCACAATCGAGATTTAGTGACAAGTTCCAAGTTCCAGGAATCCAAGATCCAAGTTATTTCTCAAGAAACCTTTTTCGAATTCCTTAAAGGCCGGATCAAAATTTTAGATGGGGTTTGTATCACCGGTGGTGAGCCGACGTTGCAGCCGGATCTAGAAGATTTTTGTCGAAAAATTAAGTCGCTAGGTCTCCTCGTTAAGCTTGATACCAATGGCGGTCACCCAGAAATCGTTAAAAAGCTTTTAGATCAGAAACTACTTGATTTTATCGCGATGGATTTAAAGGGACCATGGGAAGATTATTCGAAAATTAGTAAATTTGAGCAGGTTGAATTGGTCAAGCAGACGATTCTTTTGACTGTCAAAAGTAATTTAGAATATGAATTTCGGACAACTGTTGTGCCGGATCTCCACTCCGAAAATTCGTTAATAAAACTCGCTTCAGATTTAGTAAAACTGACGGGTTGCAGTGATCATGATTACTTCCTACAGAACTTTAGAGGGGTTAGTTGTTTGGACAGTTCTTACAACGATCGACCTGGGTTTTCGTCAACCCAGCTTCAGAGTCTGCGAGACGCGGTTGCAAAGATTCTGCCAAAAACTAAAACTCGAGAATAATTGCTATAAATTGTATACTAAACACTTATGAATACTAAAAAGTTATTTATGTTGGGCTATGGAGTCATTGCTATTGTCTCCTTGGTGGTAGTTGGATTCCTGGTTTATCGGGCTTACTCGTTTGATAAAACTTTAAAAAATAGTGACGCTGTTGCCACAACGCTTCCTGTAACTGCTAATTTAAGAATTGATTTTGGTGAAAATAAATTCGCGACATACTTAGCAATTCAGGTCAACAGCCCAGCAACAGTTCTTAAATTAATTCAAGCCCCTGCCACCAAAGATTTAAATTTGGTAATAGAAGTCAAGCCTCTAGGAACATTAATAAAAAGCATTGCCGGTAAAACGGCCAGCAACGGCTATTTTTGGTTGACCTACGTTAATGGCATTGTTACGCCTTCTGGGGTCGACAGTATTGCGGTCGCCAGCGGCGATTTAATAGAAATTAAGTATAATAAGCTCTAAACCTATGTTTAAAGAGCTTTCTACAAACGAAAAAATCTCAGATCGCGACGCTCGTTTAATCCAATTTTGGCAGGAAAATAAAATATTTGAGAAATCTGTTTCGGAGCGTTCGGCCGATAATTCCTACGTCTTTTATGATGGTCCGCCTTTCATTTCGGGACTACCGCACTACGGTCACTTACTCGGTTCAATAGCTAAAGACATTATTCCCCGATATTGGACTATGAAAGGTAAAAGAGTTGAACGTGTTTGGGGTTGGGATGCTCACGGCTTAACGGTAGAAAATAAGGTTCAAAAAGAGCAGGGAATTAAGAATCGCCGCGATATTGAAAAGTTTGGGGTTAAAAAGTTTGTTGACGCTTGTTATGAATACACTTCCCGCATTTCTTCAGAGTGGGGTTGGTATATTGATAGGATCGGCCGCTGGGTTGACATGGAGCACGCCTATAAAACGACTGATCAGACTTACATGGAAAGTACTATCTGGGCCTTTAAGCAGTTGTATGATAAAGGCCTAATTTACGAAGGCTTACGGACGTCATTATTTTGCCCAACTTGTGGAACGCCTGTCTCTAACTTTGAAGTGGGGCTTGATGACTCCTATAAAGACGTAGAAGATCCGGCGGTGACTATCGAATTCCCAATTACTTCCGAAGGACCCTTTAAGGGATCTGTCATTTTGGCTTGGACGACTACACCGTGGACATTGCCTTCTAATGAAGCCTTGGTCATTGATCCGGAAGCTATCTACGTCGAATTTGAGGGTCAGACTGAGGGTAGCAGGTTTATTGTCGCCAAACCACGACTCGAATCTGTAAATGCTGGTGATACTTATAAAGTGATAAGAGAGTTTAAAGGCCGGGATCTTTTGGGTCTTACTTACGAACCACCGTTCCGTTTCTTTAAAACTTCAGATAACGCCTATAAAGTCTACGAATTTTCGGGGATGGTGAACATGGAAGATGGCACTGGAATCGTCCACAGCGCTCCGGGCTTTGGAATAATTGATACCGAAATGGGCCGTCACTTTGGGTTGTCTTTGATGCAGACTATCAATGACGATGGTAAATTTGCGGCTGGTGATAATGGGGCGAATCCTTACGAAGGTCTTTTCTATAAAGCGGCGGATAAGCTAATCATGGAGGATCTTGCTAAACCAGAACTCAACCGTCTTTTCAAGAGTGCGCGAATTACCCACCGTTTTCCTTATCACGATCGTTGTGACACTTTGCTTATCCAACGAGCTCAGCATTCCTGGTTTGTTAATGTTTCCGGACTAAAAGAGGCAATGCTTAAAAATAATCAGGATATCAACTGGGTTCCGGAGCATATTAAAGCCGGCCGTTTTGCATTGGGAATTGAGCAGGCGCCAGATTGGTGCATTTCACGAAATCGCTTTTGGGGCACCCCGATGCCAGTGTGGGAGTCTGCGGATGGCGATCGGATTGTTGTCTCATCTATTAACGAAATCGAAGAGTTGTCCGGTCAAAAGGTAGTTGATCTGCACCGTCCAGCTATTGACGACATTGTGCTTCACAAAGACGGCAAAGATTATAAACGTCGCTCGGAAGTCCTGGATTCTTGGTTTGAAGCCGGTTCCATGCCGTACGCCCAGTTCCACTATCCCTTTGAGAATAAAAAGAAGTTCGAAAAGAATTATCCCGGCGATTATATCGTTGAATATATTGCTCAAACTCGAGCTTGGTTCTTCTTCATGCACACTCTCTCGACGGCCCTGTTTGGCAGTAATTCTTTTAAAAACGCGATTTGCACCGGGGTGATGGCTGGCAGTGACGGTCGCAAGATGAGCAAGTCGTACAATAATTACGCTGACCCTAAAGGAGTTATAGAAAAATACGGTGGTGACGCCCTTCGTCTCTATTTAATGAACTCGCCGCTTATGATTGGCGAGAACGCTAATTTTGATGAACAAGGCCTTAAAACAAAGGCAAATAATGTCATCAACCCGCTTATCAACTCTCTCAAATACTTTGTGACCTACGCCAATCTAAATAATTGGAGTCCGACGTCGCACGTTTCGTCTGAGGACGTTTTAGATCAGTGGATTACGGCTCGTCTTAATCAAACAACTAGCGTAGTGGCTAGTAATATTGAGTCTTACACTGTGCCAGCAGCCGTTGAAGCCGTCGAAACCTTTGTTGATGATCTGTCACGTTGGTATGTTCGCCGTTCCCGCAGTCGAATTTCTAGTGGTGACAATGCGGCTCTTTCGACACTTTACAATGTACTCTTAACTTTTTCTAAAGTCGCAGCGCCGATAATTCCATTTGTATCCGAAGAGATTTATTTAGCACTTCGCGAGAATAATTCTGAGGAATCGGTTCATCTTTGTAGTTTTCCAATATGTATTGAAAGTGACGAGTCAGAGATTATAAATAAAATGCGAGATACTCGGGAAATTGTTTCGAAAGCCCTGTCACTGCGGACAGAAAAGAAGATAAATGTTCGTCAGCCATTACGTTTACTCGAAGTAAAAACTAAATACAACAATTATTATAAAGAAATAATTATGGAAGAGGTAAATGTGAAAGATGTGACATCGTCCCAAATCGACGAGGACATTAAACTCGACATTGTAATCACGCCTGAATTAAAGGTTGAAGGTGATGCTCGAGCTTTAACTCGTGAGCTGCAAGATTTGCGGAAAGAGGCGGGGTTAACACCAGCTGACACCGTCGTCGCTGATTTCGCGGATACCCTAGAGAATAAGCTAGCAGTCGAGAAATTTGGTGAAGAGATTAAAAATAAGGTGCGGGCAGTGGCTTTAACGCCTGGCGCCTTGACAAAAGTCGTCAAGACAACGTAGAATGAGGCTTCTTATGGATTTTGCAATTATTCGTTTCAATGGGAAACAGCACACCGTCACTAATGGCGATGTGTTCAAGGTACAGCGAACTAACGCTTCGGTGAAGCCGGAAGTTCTGCTTTGGTCCGCGGACGGTAAAGTAGAAATCGGTACCCCCACTTTAACTGGTCATGAAGTTAAAATTGAGATTTTGGAAGATAAATTAGATAAAAAGGTAAATGTTAGTCGGTTTAAAGCCAAGTCTCGCGAGCGTAAGCACAAAGGATTTCGGCAGCCGATTAGCGCCGTTAAGATTAGCATTTAATTTATGGCTCATACTAAAGCTGGGGGCAGTAAAGCTCGTCAACGTAGCAATATATCCGGTCACCGCTTAGGAGTGAAGCTTTACGGTGGGGAAGTGGTTAAGACCGGTCAAATCATCATTCGCCAAGTGGGGATGAAGTACCGCCCGGGAGAAAACGTCTCCAAAGGTCGCGACTTCACCCTCTTCGCCCTCAAAGACGGTACCGTTGTCTTTTCCCAAGACGTCCTCAAACGCCCAGTCGTTTCGGTCCAATAGATTTCAGGAGGTTAACCGCCTTTGGCGGTGTGGCTCAACTAAGCAATGCTTAAGAGCGCCCGAAGTTGTTTACACTATTAGTGTAGGTAACTTCTGGCGCTTTTGTGGTTTAATAAGGAGGTGATTTTATGGCTAATGATAGTCAATTTAAGTTAAAAACAAAATATATAGGAACTAGAGGCGTTTTTGAATATCGCCAGTCGATTAGTACTTGGATAAAACCTTGGGATAATGTCCTAGAAATAGGTTGTGAATGGGGCACGACTTCGGTTCTGATACACATGTCTGTAAGAATTTGATTGCGACAGACATTAGCTCTGAGTGCTTGGAAAAGGCGAGGATAATGTACCCGGAGATCAGATTTGAGGTCTTAGATGCCTTTAATACTAAGGACGCCCTAAAACTTGGAGATAGCTTTACTAAAATTTACATCGATATGTCGGGAATTTCCGGTTACCGGTCAGTTTTAGACGCATTAGCGCTTTTAAATAACTACGCGACATTGTTTGAACCAGAGGCAATTATTATCAAGAGCGGATCGATTAAGAATTTGGCAGCCCATTTGATACCATGGCCGCCTTGTCTTATCCCAAAATTGATCCGCCCCAAATATAGTCAGTGAAGCGTGGTGAGTGGTGGCGGCCAATTAATCTACAATTTGTCAGTCCTGAGTTTTCAGTTAATCGCGAAAGTGTTGGCAGATCGCTTTTAGTTGGCGTTTCTTTGGTTTCCAGGGCTAACTTGCTATTTAAGATAAAGTCAATTTCATTACCGGTTTTTAAGGCGTAGTACTGCAAGGTTCCGATTTTTGACAGTTGATTAAAGACCGTATTTTCAAACTGAGCACCGCCGGAAAGCTC
Source organism: candidate division WWE3 bacterium (assembly GCA_026396615.1). Taxonomy (NCBI): domain Bacteria; phylum candidate division WWE3; species candidate division WWE3 bacterium. The sequence goes on from JAPLWK010000010.1 coordinate 96,574, forward strand.
GGCTAAACTGTTGGCTAGGCCAGTATCGCAAAAATAAAGTTTTCGAGTTTTAACAATTTCTCTGTCAACGCTCTTTGTAAAGACTGGAATAGTGCTAATCAGATAAGTCTTTTCAAAAAACGAGATGTAATTACTAACAGTAGGTCTGGAAAGGCCAACTAGTCTCGATAGAGTACTGTACTCGATGCGGCTGCCAACCCGGCCCGCGAGTAGCTTGGCTAGCGAATAAAGATTTCGCTCATCGGCAAAATCTGCCAGAGAGCGGATGTCAATGTTGACGTACGATGACATAATGTCGAGGAGCAGATCCTTCTTCTCACTTTCCGACGACGCTAGGACCACTTGGGGGAAGCCTCCAAAGTGGATATACTCTTCATAGTAAGAATTCAGACGGTCGTATTCTATTTTATTAAACGGCTTCTTTTGCCAAGCAGTTCCAGAAAATTTTACACCCTTAAATATTAAGAATTCGCCAAAATCTAGAGTTGATAATTCAAAAATTTTCTTACGACCGGCTAGTGACTCCGAGAAAAGATTCTTGAGATAGTAAGAGCTGGATCCGGTAACGATAAATTTAATATTGTGGTGGTCGACCAGATATTTTATGGCGCTGGGGCTATCGGGGGCGAGTTGGATCTCGTCTATGGCCACTATCATTTGTTTGTCTTTTGACAGACCTTGGGCAATAAAAGCCTCGTAAATAGCTTCGTAATTTTTTTGTTGAAATAATTCTCGAATGTCCGGCCTCTGTAAATCAAGATAAAGTGAGTTTTTATTTTTACTATCAGTAAGTAGCTCTTTAACCAACGTCGTCTTCCCTGTCCGACGCATGCCGGTAAGTACAGTTACCAGCGGTGACTTTAAGTGAGCTAAAAGTTGAGGGTAGATTTTTCTTTGAAAAGTCATATGTAACTATTACTTTACAAATAGTTATACTTTCTGTCAAGTTGGACTTGCAGGCCTAATTTAGGCTGTAGGTAGGATCATTAATGACGAGGCCTTTGCTTGATGGCGGCCAGAGACGAAGCATTGCTCTGCCTACCATGAACTTCATGTCGACTAGTCCCCATTCGCGGCTATCGCTGCTCACTTCGCGATTATCTCCAAAGACCAAATAATTGTCGGCGGGAACAGTGTAGGGAGTTTCGTTTGGTAAGAAGGCCCTGCCAAAAGTAATTACTTCTTTAGGAATATAAGGCTCTGGCATCTGGACCCAACCGGATGCCTCTTTTATAAAAACTTTTCCGTCACTAATTTTAAGAGTGTCACCAGGTAGCCCAATCACTCTTTTTATGTACTCATACTCTGGCGCTTTGGGGTATTTAATAATGACTACCTCACCGCGCACCGGCTTTCTAAAAAGCAAGTAGGTCAGTTTGTCTGTAAGAACGTATTCTTTGTCAGTAAAATTGGGGAGCATGGAATCGCCAATTACTTGATGTGTCTGGAAGACGAAAATGTAGGAGATTACAAAAATAGTGAGGGAAATGACGATTATTTCAAGCACATCAAGCAGTAAACTACCAATATTGTGAACCAATTCGGTCATAAAGAGTATCTTAGCTTATTCTAGTCTAATAATAAATAATGACCTGTTTACTTGTATAAGCAGGTCATTGTTGTTTATTCAACCAACTTAATTTCAATTGCCAATACACCCCACTTCTTTTCGTCGTCCTCCGAATAATATTTACGCATATCACTGGCAGCTTGTTCTGGTGTCGTGTCACTTGACCAACCAGCAAGCTTTGGACAAACTTTCTCAAATAACTCGACGAAGTTGCTGGCGATTGTTAAATTGATAACGGCTACCTCTAGAACCTCGTCACCACAGGTAAATCGAATGCGGTCTCCCGGTTTTATTAATCTCCTCTTCTCATCATTTAATCTAATCTCTTGTGTCTTTAGCCTGTTCAGGATTTCCTGAAACGCTTCGGGGTTTAGTTTCATGTCGAAAGTGTTCATATTATCTCCTGGTGGACCCGAGTGGACTCGAACCACTGACCTTTGCAATGTGAATGCAACGCTCTAACCAACTGAGCTACGGATCCAAGGCGCCTTCATTTTATCACACGGATCTAGTACAATGAGTGACGGTTAGGCAATAAACATATGTCCCTTCCAAAAACTTACGCTTTCATTGATGCATCAAACTTGTTTTACGGAGGTGAGAAGAGTTTGGGTTGGAAAATAGACTATCTAAAGTTATTAAAATATCTGAAAGATAAATACAATGTTTCACAGATTTATTATTTTGGTGGTGTTGAGACATACGAATATAAACACGATTATTTAAGGCACTATACAGTTCCCTTGACTGACTTAGAAAAAGATTTAGTCGGTTTTATAAAAAAGGAAGGAAAACATTTAGATGAAGCAAAGCTACTTCTGATCTCAAAACATCTTCAAAGGATTAGATTTTATCTAAAGCTCCAAAAATTTGGCTATAAATTGTTTCTAAAACCGGTTAAAACATACCATAGTGATGATGGTTCTACTCAACGAAAAGCCAATTGTGACGTAGAAATGGCCTTTTATTTGATGAAAGAGAAAGATGATTATAAAAGAGTTTTAGTGTTATCGGGTGATGGTGATTTTCTACCAGTTCTTAAATACCTGCGAGAGCAGAAGAAGGAGGTAATTATTTTGGCTCGTGGGCCTCGGACTGCCCGTGAAATCCGCCAATTTGCCGGTAGTAACTTTAGGGATTTTGTGAGATTAGAAAATGAAATAAAGTTTGAGAGAAAATAAAAAAGAAGCGGACATACGAGATATCCGCCTCATGTTTAGTATCTCCATTATATCAAGATTTGGATAACAAATCAAATACGGCTTATTTATGGCAATACAGCGTGATAGAAAAATTGATATACGATTAAGACTTATCATCATCAAAGACGGCTTTCCTCGTCAGGGTATTTATTTATCTAATTTAGGTTAGATTTATTAAGTTTGCCGGATTCCGGCTCAGGGGCCGGAATGACTAAATTTCTATATGGCTTACTTAAAAAACGCACAAGTGAATGGTAAAGAAATGATTTTTCCGACGTTTTTTCCGGACGCCACGCGGGCGGTGGTGCGGAGTTGTGATTCCCTTGATCTTTTATCATCTCATGTTGAAGGCTTGATTGTTAACACTTACCACCTTATGACGGAGCCGGGGACGTCGGTTTTAGAGGAAGCCGGTGGGGTCAAAAAGTTCATGAACTGGCCGGGATTTATAATTTCCGATTCCGGTGGCTTTCAACTGCTTTCCATGATTTACAAAAACAAGTCACTAGGGACTATTTCCGATAACGGCGTTGTTTTTCACCAAAGCTCTTCCGGTCAAAAAAAGAAATACGAATTTACTCCCGAAAAGTCGATTCAAGTTCAGTTTGCGATTGGAGCCGACATCATGATTTGCCTCGATGATTGCCCATCGGCCAAAGCCAAACCGGACGAAGTAAAATTAAGTGTTGATCGGACTTTAGCCTGGGCGAGGCGCTGTAAAGATGAATTTGAGCGTCAACTTGAGTTGCATCATTTCACTGCCGATAAACGTCCACTGCTTTTTGGGGTCGTCCAAGGAGCGCACGACAAGAAAGAACGAGAGCGGTGTGCCGAGGGTCTAATCGAAATTGGCTTTGATGGCTATGGCTTTGGCGGCTGGCCGCTGGATGAGCTGCACGAGGTCAACTTCGAAATTTTAGAGTTTACAGCATCGTTAATGCCGGACGATAAGCCCAAATACGCTCTGGGACTCGGGAGTCCTTCCGACATCGCACGCCTTGTTGGTTTCGGCTATCAAATTTTTGACTGCGTATTGCCTACTCGCGATGCTCGTCACGAAAGGCTTTATGTCTTTAAAACAGATCCCGCCGGTCAAAATTTATTAGAAAATCCTGATTGTACTAAGTACGTCCAAATTGGGCGGGAGGAGTATTTTAGGGATAGACAACCGATTAGTGAATTTTGTGATTGTGTGGCTTGCCAGAACTATTCTAAGTCTTATATCCAACATTTATTTAGGTTAGAAGAGTTTACTGCTGGAAGACTGGCAACGATTCACAATTTACGAACGTACACTAAACTCATCGAGAACTTGAGGCGGGTTGTTTAGCAATCATTACGAATATCTTCGTCTCTTGAGGTAACGTCACAACATTTAGGTTCGGATTAGCTTTAGTAAAAGCGTCGACGACCTCTACTTCGGACAGGCCTTTTTGGGTGATTAGCCAACCGTTTTTGTTTAGTAAAAACAGATTTGGGCTTACAAGGCGCTCCAAAGGGGCTACAGCGCGGGCAGTGGCAATATCGAACGTCCCCCAGTATCTTTCATCTTTAACTAAGTCCTCGCTTCTGGCGTTAACCACATCAACATTGACTAAATTTAACCTTTTAACTATTTCGTTTAGAAACAAACATTTTTTACCAACCGATTCCACCAGCGTTACCTTTAAATAAGGGTAAACAATGTTTAGAGGAATTCCCGGGAAGCCGGCGCCGCTACCTATGTCTAGAATTTTTAATGGTTGGTTAATATTTAGACCGCACTCTTTAATTGCGGTGGCAAATGAAAGCGAATCTTCAAAATGTTTGCGGTCAATTTCAGCTGGATCCGTAACTGCCGTCAAATTAAACTTCTGATTCCACGCAATTAATAGTTGCTTGTAGGTAAAAAATTTATCTTGTTGTGAGGTTGTTAATTTATTTAGCATTTGCCTATTTTCTAAAGGTTAAACTTTGCTAATTCGATAGGGTCGAAACTTTTAGCGGCGTTAACGAATATTCCTGGATCAAGTTTAGCCCTTTGGGGGTAACGAAAGGTGAAATCTAGAGTATACAAAGTAGCTTCGATCACAAAACTAATCAAAACCAAGCTACTAAGTACCTTATTGCCTTGTGTTTTAAGGTAACATATGCCATAGACCATAATAATAATTATAAAAGGTAAAATATTAGCAATTCGTAATAAATGTGGCTGGTTATCAAAAGTTAGAATCGAGGCAACGGGGGAAATTAAAGTAGCTAGAATAATGAAGATTGCCCAGCGATCTTTCACAAGACACTTTTTAATGAGAACTGTTATTCCTAAGATTAGAAATGGAATAGTACTAATCAAAAGTAAGCCTCTAAATTGTGAAGAGAAGAGTAGGTCGCGACTGCCACTGATGAATAAAAATTGGGGTGACAGAATTTTTAAAATATTATCTAAAAGTGATTGTAGCATATTAGGTCTAGACAAAATTGAGATTTGGCTAAGCCGATTTAGAACGATCGCCATATTTTGTGAAGCACTCACGATAAAAGGAATTACTGTGATGATAAAAACTGCCGACGTAAATATTCGATCACGATTGTTTTTAATAATAATGATTACTGCTAGCCCACAATAAAGCCAAGCTAGTAAACGTGCTGTTGGGTAGGAGTAGACAGTTAATCCCCAGATAAACCCAGATGCTACAATGAGCGCTTCTTTTTTTGAATTTAATAGAAGTAAAGCTAAGGCTATTAGAGTAGGGAAAACCACAACCTCGAAACCAAGATGACTAAGACTAACTAACCCTGGAGTAAAAAGTACTAAAATTCCAGCAAGTAGGCTGACTTTTATTTCCTTAAATATTTTAAATGCTAGTAAGGTCATAACTACCGCTAATCCGATTCCCCAGAGGGCGGATTCAAGCCGAATCGTCTGGAGGCTCAGCCCGAATATTTTTATTAGTGGTACCAGTAAATATATGAAAATTGGACTTTTGTATTCGCCGAAAGCTTTAAAGAAGATTGGAAAGCGTACGCCCCATTGATCAGAGCCGGTTCTTAGTATATCGCCAGCGTTCATCCCAATTGAGGCCTCATCGGCTGTTAACACCGGGGGAATATTCCAAGTTTGAAGTCTGAAATAAATCCCAAGGACAAAAATTACTAGCAGCAAGCCGGTTGTCAGTTTTGACTGTAAAGACTCCATAGCTCTGCTATTATATATCATGTGGCTTCATCAACGAACAAAGTGGTTGCCAACACTTTCTACCAAATATTCGGGCGACTGTTTTCTGCAGCCGAAACCCTGGTGGCGACTTATTTTTTAGCGCGGGCTTTAGGCACTTCGGGCTACGGCGATCTTACTATTATTCTCACTTTTACCGGAATTTTTAGCGTCATTTCGGACTTTGGAATCAATGTAATCATTGTTCGGGAGTGGTCCCTCGAAGCGCTTCGGATTAAAAAGGAGTTTACCCAATTAGTGGTTTTTAGGGTCGTTCTAGCTTTGTTTTTGACAGTTCTAGCATCCGTTGTTGTTCTCGTGCTTAGTCACTTTTCTTCAGCTTACAATCCGCTGGTCGTTAAAGGGATTTTAGTGGGATTACTTCTCGTCACCGGGCAGTCTCTTTATTACTCCTGCACTGCGATTTTTCAAACCACTTTTTCCTATGTTAAATCTTTTTTAGCCAGTATCTGGGGGAATCTGGGGGCGTTAGTTCTGATCATCGTCGGCATAGTTTTGCACGTCACGTTCTTAAAGTTAGTCTTGCTGCTCGTCGTCGGGTCGTTGCTGCCGACTGCGATCTCGCTCTTTTATGTTAGAACGTATTTCGACTTCACTGGTTTTAAGCTCGACCTTAAATTCTGGAAAAGAATCTTTATCGCGTCGCTACCAACCGGGCTGGGACTAATCATCAACACTTTATATACTTCCGCGGATCGGGTTATGTTGTCGCTCCTGTCGACCACGACGGCGATTGGGTTGTATGGGCTGTCTTATAAAATATTTGAAAATATCCTAGTCATTCCGAACTTTTTTATGAATGCCAGTTACCCGGTTGTCGTCGCTCATCGAGCCGAATCTGCTGACCGGGTCAGCGTTACCGTTCAGAAGCTTTTCGATGCTTTATGCTTGGCGGTTTTTCCAATTGTGACTTTGGGGGTGATTCTCTCGGTTCCGATTCTTAATCTAATTGGAGGAGCAAAGTTCGTGGTCGGGGCGCCGGTCTTAGTCCTACTGTTTTTAGGACTTCCCATTTATTTTATTTCACCACTTTTTAGGTGGCTGATCATCGTCGAGAAGAAAGAGTGGTGGCTGCCATTTATTTACGCTGGTGGTCTTATTAGCAACGTCCTTTTGAATTTATATTTGATTCGACGTTTTGACATCTTAGGCGCCGCTCTGGCGAACGCCATTTCTGAGCTATTAGTACTGGTTATAATTTTTATAGTTCTTAGAAGAGCGTTGAATTTAAAGTTACGTTTCAATTATTTAGTGATTGCGGTTTTGGGATCATTATTTATGGCGCCGTTTGTGAATCTTTTTAAAGATTGGTATTTCGTGGGTCCGATCATACTTGGCGGCATTGCTTACTTTTTAGCCGTCTATCTACTTACGCGTGGTCAGGTTTTAAAAAGTCTGCGTCAACTAATTTCCAAATGAAGATTTTATTTGTTAACCCATTTTACAAACCATATTTAGGGGGGATTGAAAGGGTGATCGAAAAGCTGGGGGCTGAGTATCTAAAGCTTGGATATGAGGTTGCGGTGCTTACTACTAAGTATAGCTTCCCATATGAATACCATGGTAATTGGCTTGGGGTGGTTAGGGAGGTAGGGGTTGTAAGGGATGTAAATATTTATCGGTTGGAATCGGGGCCGCAGCGGGCTCCGAGGTTCTACCAGGCACCTTTGGTTTGGTTCTCACCTCTAGAAATTAGAAAAATCGTTAATGAATTTATGCCGGATATTGTCATCTTCATGGGGGATAAGTGGTTTTGCGGAAACTTTTGGGTTCGAATATTTACTCCGAAATCTCGTCACATTTGGTCGGTGGTGTGGCATGATTTAAGCTGGAAAAAGCTGTGGCTAAAAGCTATTAATTATGTTTTTGGAAAGATGGTTGATCAGGTCGTAGTCGCGACTAATCTTGAGAAAGAGAAAGTTAGGTTGGCTTACGGAATCGTCAACTCACATTTAAAGGTTGTACCTTGGGGTGTTGAGAAGACGGTTAAACTAAATCCAAAAGTTACGAAAGATTATTTGCAAATATTATGTGTTGGTCGCTTATCACATCATAAGGGTCAGCATTGGCTTGTAAATAGATTTATTGAGGCTTCCCCAGAATTTAAGCAGCCGGTCAAACTGTGGTTAATTGGTCAAGCGGAGGATAGCACATTCGATGAGATTAAAGAATTAGTTAAGGGGCGTTCAGACGTCGAAGCTATTTTGACAGCGTCAGACGAAGAACTGGAAAAGTTTTATGGCGAAAGTGATATCTTTGCGTTGTTTCCAGAATACGAATCTTTTGGTTTAGTATTTCTGGAGGCGCAGAGTTACGGTTTACCGGTGTTGACGCATAAAGTGGGGGCAATAGGGGAAGTCTTAGTGGAATCAGCGGTCATCACTGAGGCTTATGATAAAGCTTCGGCGACGCAAGAACTGGTAAAATTGGTTAACGATCGGGAATATCGTGAAGAGTACGCAAAGCGGTCACAAGAGCATTTTAGGTCATCTTTATCATGGAATGATGTGGCTCGTAAGTTTTTAGAAATTTAGATTGTGAAAATATCTGTCGTAGTTCCTACATTTAATAACGCTCAGATCTTGGCCAGGTCGCTGGTTCGTTTATTTAACCAAACTTTACCCAAAGAAGATTTTGAAATAATTTTAGTGAATGATTATTCTACGGATGAAACTAGTAGCGTTGTAGATAAAATTGTTAGTGATTACAAAATTAATAATATTAAAATAATTAATTTGCCTAGAAATAGTGGGCCATCGGTTGCCCGTAACGAAGGCATTAAGGAGGCTGCAGCGCCGATCATCGTTATGACTCAAGATGATATGTTAGTGCAACCGGATTTTTTGGAGCAACACTTAAAATTTCATCAGTTGCATCCCAAAAATGAAGAAGCAGTGGTGGGGTTAATCGAATTTGATAAAAGTTTAAAATTAACGCCATTTATGAAGTGGTGGGAAAATGGACACCAGTTTAAATTTCCTAAAGTTTCCCGTGATGTTAAATACTTACGACTAAAATCGCGACCATACCTTAATTTTTACCCTGGTAATTTGTCGCTAAAAAAAGAATTTTTGGTCGAAAAAGAAGGTTGGTTTGATAGTGAGTTTTTTCTGGACGGAGCAATTGGTTATGAAGACACGGAACTGGGGTATCGCTTGTGGAAGCAAGGTTTAAAACTTTTCTACGCCCCGGACATCGTTGTCTCGCATCACCACATAAAAACCTTCGCTAGTATTTGTAAATTAAGTTATTACAAAGGTAAACTCTTACATATTTTATACCGAAAGCAACCCGATTTTAAGCGGATCTTTGGTCAGACCTTAAAGCTGCTCATCAGCCGTATTTTCGTAGGTCGAGTTTCTATTACAATACTTGAACCCGTGGCTAAAATATCAGAAAAACATTTTAAAGTTGGTTTAATATATTGGCTAGTGCTGCGTTACTATTTTAATCAGGGATATGAAAATTTACTCAAAAATCCTTAGAATTTTACTTTTCTTAGTAGTCTTCACGGTTCCTTTGGGGCAATTGGGAAAGTTGCCTTTTGTAGATCCAACAATCGGGTTATATTTTTCTGATTTATTTTTAGGACTGTTTATCATCGTTACGGCTTTCTTTCTTTTAGTCGTTGACCGACGCCTCAAGATTAATTTACCGATTATTTTAGCTTTCATTTTTGCTGGTTGGGCATTGGTTACCTTGCTACTTGGCGGGCAGGGACTGCCGGTGCCACAACTTTTGGTAAGTTTTTTTTACTGGGTGCGGCTAGTGGCGATTTTCCTATTTTTTTGGATTATTTACACTCTTAAGCAAACACACCCGGAAGTGATTAAAAATTTAGAGTGGTGGCTGATTGGTAGCGGAGTGTTACTCGCAGCTGCTGGATTTGTGCAGTTAATTGCCTTTCCAGATTTTGGTAAATTGCATCCAGCTTTGGGTTGGGACCCGCATTACTATCGATTGAATAGTACCTTCTTTGATCCGAACTTCACTGGTGGATACCTAGTACTGTGTGTTTCCCTATTGCTGCGAGTAGTAAACAAATTTCGAGAGGAAAAGAACAAACAACAGATAACAAAGAACGCTCAGCTTCGCTTCGCTATCAATTTTCGTGGCGGAAATTGTAACAAGTCGATTGCTGTTTGTTATTTGTTATTTGTTATTTTATTAATCGCCATCTTTCTCACTTTCTCCCGTAGCGCGTGGTTGATGCTGGCGATTTTAGTTTTTATTTACGGAGCGTTTAAGGTGCGTTGGCTTCTCTTCGTGGCCTTAGTTATCATATTTGGGGCGTACTTCGCTGTCCCTCGGGTTCAAACGAGGCTTGCGGGTATTACCGATCCGGCGGATTCGGCTAGCTTTCGCCTACAATCGTGGCAACAGGGTTTACAGTTGTCCTCTAAGAATTTAATCACCGGAGTTGGCTTTAATACGCTGCGTTACGCCAAAGACGCCTCGGAGTTTTATGATTACCGGGAAGCGGCCGGTGTCCATAGCGGGGCAGGGTTTGATTCAAGTATTCTGGTGGTTTTAGCTACGACTGGAATTCCGGGGCTGTTGCTGTTCCTGGGTTTTTTGGGATCGTGTTTGATAGGTATGATAAGTAGAATAGGTAAAATAGGTACGATAGGTGCGGAAAGTTTTTTAGTTAATCTATCGGTAATCGGAGCACTGCTGGCTTTGCTAATAGAATCTAATTTTGTGAATTCGTTGTTTTATGCGCCGATTATGGTTTTGGAATTTGCTATCTTAGGGCTTTGCGTAGACTAGTTTTCGATCAATAATTACCTCATTACCGGCTTTATCAACAGCTTTAAATTTAAAGAAATTGTCGCCTTCTTTAAGATTTAAAACAATTGAGAATTTTTTGTCGGCGTCTAAACCGGCTTGATGGTCGTTGACGTAAACGGTTGCATCCTCGTCAACCGAGCCTTCAGCGGTGTAAAAAGGACTGGGATCAGTAAATTTTTCGCCATCTTTGGGTTTATCGATAGTTAACTTGGGAGCGGTTTCGTCAAAAGTCACGGTGTACGATTTAGAAGGACTGCTTTCTTGTTCTTTGCTGTTTTTCACTTTTGCGTATAAAGTTATGCTGCCAGTGGGGAATTTAATATCTGAAAATAAAAAGTTGCCGCTGCTATCTACTATTGTATCTCCGGACTTCATTTCATTTATATATAATGTGGCTTTTAAACCGGGATCGCTATAACCTTTAATATTAAAAGATTTTTTGTTTATAAATTCTGGTACATCCGCTAAAGTAGGAGGGGAAGGCAAAGCGTTAAAACTGCTACTGGCTGTCGCTTCTTTACCGTTTTGACCTCGTAAAAATCCCCAAAAATTATTAATGTTGGCGGTGGCAATAAAAAACCAGAAGTAAAATAGCCCAATTAAAAAGACAATGCCACTAAGCATGAGAAAAAGCCTACCTGTTAGCTTTTTATCTTCCATACTCATTTTTGATCTGGATCTGGGGACTACTCGATAAGAAATCGACATAAAGCCATTATATTGTGGATTAAATTGAAGTTGATGTCAAAAACTTGGAGCGGGTAACGGGAGTCGGACCCGTCTCTCGTCCTTGGGAAGGACGCATCTTACCGATGGACGATACCCGCCTACGCGCGGCGCTTCCAACTTCGCTAAAGCTTCGTCGGACAAGTCGGCGGGCAAGCCCGCTATCGAGTTATGGAAGCGTCAATACTTGTCCTGGATAGATTAAAGGCTTGCCGAGATCGTTATAGGTAATGTTGTTGGCAATCGCGATTTTCTGCCAATCAAAACCAGAACCATATCGTCCCTGGGAAAGTTCCCAAAGCGTGTCTCCAGATTGAACTGTATAAGTATCACCTGAAATGGAGCCGATATCATGAGATAGAGCAACCCAATCACTTGTAGAAGCAGACAATGGTTGTGAGGTGCTTGGTTCAGTCGCAATCGCTGGAGTTGGAGTAGTCACATCTGAAGGAGCTGGTTGTAATTCGGCTTGACTGGCTTCTGGTGTGCTAGCGGATTGGACTTCCGGAGTATTTTCGCCTGAAGTAGTACTTACTTGAGTTGGAGTACTAGGTTTGGCAAAAAAGTTATAGAGTAAAAATCCGGCGATGATGACTAGAATTCCAGCGGCCACGGTTGCCACCGCGGCTTTTGTTGGCTTTATTTCGAATTCTAGATCGTCTTTTTCGTTAGTATTGTCCATAAATTTCAAATGGCGGAACCGACGGGACTCGGACCCGCGACCTCTTCCGTGACAGGGAAGCGCTCTAACCAACTGAGCTACGGTTCCACGATTTCAACTGAGGTCATAATACTAGCTTATAATGCAGCTGACAATACTTTAAAAAAGTCTAAAATATTGAACTCACATTATGAAAGTGCACTAAGGTAGTGAGTTCATATAAATGTCACATAGAATCTTAGTGTATTATCAGAATGTGACATTTACAGATATATGACGTCAAATTCCAATCTTCCAAAATTCGATAACTCCTCAGTCGCAAATCTTCTTAGTAACATTGCAGCTGCCCTTATTGTTTTAAAGGAGGATAAGTTTCGGATTCGGGCTTATGAAAATGCAGCGGAGGCGATCGTTAAATCAAGTTCGGAGGTCAAGGATCTTTGGGAAGAGGGGAATTTAACGGCGATTCCCGGTGTTGGTAAAGGCATTGCTGGGGCACTGGACGAGTATTTTAAAACTGGAAAAGTAAATGATTTTGAAAAAGTTTTAAGTAAGATGCCAGAGGGAATGTTTGAAATCTTGGGACTGCCGGAAATCGGGCCGGCGACGGCGTACAAGCTAGCCAAAGAACTCCATATCAAGTCTGTGGAAGATTTAAAAGAGGCGGCAGAGGCGCATAAAATTGCCGAGTTACCGGGATTTGGCCTGGAATCAGAAAAAGATATTTTAAAGGCTTTGGAGACGCCGGTTGCCGAGATTTCGCATCGGTACTTATTTCCAGAAGCCGAAGCGATCGCATACAGCTATATAGATTATTTAAAGACTTGTAAGAGTGTTATCAAAGTTGATCCTTTAGGATCGTTGCGGCGGCGCTCGTCGACCGTTGGTGATATTGATATTTCAGTGGCCACTGATAATCCTAAAGAAGTTATTTCTTTTTTCAAAAATTATAACCTGGTCAAAGAGGTCGTGAGTTCTGGCGATGTTAAGTGTACGGTCGTTCTAAAGACTAGAGAGCAAGTGGATTTAATGACTCAAAAACCACAGGCTTACGGGTCATTGTTGCAACACTTTACAGGGAGTCAGGCGCATAATGTGGCTCTGCGGACGTTCGCGAAGGACAAAGGCTGGTCCTTGTCTGAGAATGGCATCAAGAAACAGGGAACAAACCCTTCGACAAGCTCAGGGCAGGTAACAGTGGAAGTGGATACCGAGGAGAAATTTTATAAAGAGCTGGGAATGGATTTTATTGTGCCGGAGCTCCGGGAAAATCGGGGCGAAATCGAGGCGGCGCTTAGTCGTAAACTGCCAAAATTGGTTGAGCTGGTCGACATTAAAGGCGATTTGCATAATCATACGAACTTCATCGAGGGCGAAAATACTTTAGAAGAAATGATTATTAAAGCGAAGTCGCTTGGTTATAATTATTACGCCTATTGTGATCACGCACCGAGTATCGAAAATAGAGGACTTGATGAGATTACGAAGATTATAGAGGAGAGAAGAGGAAAAGTGGACGGTTTTAATGCTAAATCTACTAACTTTAAATTGTTTTCGGGACTGGAAATTAATATCACGGCCAAAGCGGAAATGGCATATCCGAATGAACTCATGTCAAAATTAGATTACGTAATTGCATCGATTCACACTAATTTGACAGCCTCTAAAGAGGAACAAACGAAGCGCTTAATGGCAGCAATTAAAAATCCCTATGTTTCTATAATTGGGCACCCGACCGGTCGTCTAATTAACGAACGATCTTCGTATGAAGTAAACTGGACAGAAGTCTTTAAATTAGCGGCCACGACTGGTACAATTATGGAGATCAACGCTCATCCCAGGCGTTTGGATTTGCCGGATGATCTGGTTAAAATGGCGTTATCATACGGGGTTAAGTTTATAATCAGTAGCGATGCTCATAATGTGACCGGTCAAGATATAATGCATTACGGCATTGATGTGGCGAGGCGAGGTTGGTTGCAGGCTTCCGACGTAGTGAATACTTTGAGTTACGAAAAACTTGGTGATTATTTGAAAGAGATTCGTAAACGGAAAGCCCATTCGACGGGCTCAGGGCTAGTCTTTCGACAAGCTCAAGACAAGGAGGTGAATTAATTTTATGTCTTTACCAATAATTTTAATCGGACTTTTAGTAATTGTTGGATTATATTTACTATCACTTTACAACGGTTTAGTCAGTTCTAAACTTGGGGTTGATGAGTCCTGGAGTGGGATTGACGTGCAGCTAAAGCGAAGGTCCTCTTTAATTCCAAATCTAGTCGAGACTGTTAAGGGTTACGCGGCTCACGAATCGGGAGTGTTTGAGAAGGTTACGGAAGCAAGATCAGCTTTAATGTCGGCGACAACGCCAAACGATGCCGCAGTTGCTAATAACCAACTGACTGGAGCCTTAAAGTCGTTATTCGCAGTCGCTGAAGCTTACCCCGAACTAAAAGCCAATGCTAACTTTCAGCAGTTGCAGAATGATTTAAATGATACTGAGGATAAAGTGGCGTATAGCCGGCAGTTTTATAACAGTAACGTGATGAATTTTAATACTAAGATCAAAGTGTTTCCAGCGGTGCTTATTGCCGGGTCAATGGGATTTAAAGAGTACGCGTTTTTTAAGGCTGACGATTCTGAGAAGGCTGATATTGCGGTAAAGTTTTAGTTTCGTCATTCCGGCCCCGGAGCCGGAATCCAGTAAACGATGGATCCAGTTGGTATTTGTGCTTTGATTTTTTTTGGTTTAAATCTGTTACTGGATTCCGGGTCAAGCCCGGAATGACGTGTTTTTTTGTATGTTGTCTGATATTAACGTCAAAAAAATTGCTAAACTAGCCAACCTCAACCTCACTGAGAGTGAGGTTGGTTTGTTTGTTCCACAGCTTTCCAAAGTTATAGATTATGTAGCTAAACTTTCGACCGTTGATACCAAAAACGTCACAGCGACTTTTAACGTTACGGGACTAGTTAACGTCTGGCGGGATGACGTTGTCACTGATTCACTGAGTCAAGAAGATGCCCTTAAAAATGCCAAACGGACTGAACGCGGTTATTTTGTGGTTGATCGAGTGGCGGCCGGGGAAGCTTAATATGAATGAACGTATAGATAAAATAGACGCTAAAATTCACGCCTTTTTAACCACTGAAAATGTTCCTGATGCGGTCAAAACTGATTCAACAAAGCCACTGGCGGGAAAGACCATGGGTGTGAAGGGGGTTCTTTCGATGGCTGGGAAACCATCGTGGGCCTCATCAAAAGTTTTAGAAAATTATATGCCCGTTTATTCAGCAACTGTCGTTAAAAAGTTAGTTGAAGCCGGGGCGATTATTGCCGGGCAAACTAATTGTGATTCGTTTGCCGAAGGGGCGTCGACTGAAAACAGTGGCTTTGGGCCAACGCGAAATCCTTGGGATTTATCACGAGTTCCCGGTGGCTCCAGCGGTGGTTCAGCGGCGGCCGTGGTCGCGGGTGAGGTCGATTTTGCCTTAGGGACTGATACTGGTGGCTCGATTCGTCAGCCAGCATCTTTTTGCAATGTGGTTGGCCTTAAAAATACTTACGGCCGCTGTTCTCGTTATGGGCTGATGGCCATGGGCTCGTCTTTTGATACTCCCGGAGCCTTTACGAAATCTGTTGCAGATATGGCTAAAGTGCTTCAGGTCATTGCTGGCTATGATCCACTCGATGCGACGTCTTCTAAGGCGACGGTGCCGGATTATTCCGCGGTTTTAGGTAAGGGGGTTGAGGGTGTTAAGATCGGTTTACCGAAAGAATATTTTGGTGACGGGGTAAGCCCGGAGGTCAAAGCTGCTGTTTTAGCCGCGTCAAAAGAACTGGAAAAGCAAGGCGCTAATTTAGCGGAAGTTTCATTGCCAAAAACTGAACTAGCTCTGGCAGTCTATTATATTTTAGTTCCCAGTGAGATTTCCTCAAACATGGGTCGCTACACCGAAACACGATTTGGCAATTCACGGGATTTATTTGAAGCTGAAGTGAAGCGGCGGATAATGATTGGGACTTATGCACTGTCTTCCGGCTACTACGATGCTTACTACAACCAAGCTTTAAAAGTGCGAACTTTAATTATCGAAGATTTTAAAAAGGCTTTTGCGTCAGTGGATTTACTTTTGGGTCCGGTGTCACCGACGACCGCCTTTAAAATTGGTGAAAAAGCGGCCGATCCACTATCAATGTATCTAGCTGACGTACTAACATGCCCAAGTAACGTGGCTGGAGTGCCCGCAATAAGTATCCCAGCTGGTTTTGATAAAAATAATTTACCAATCGGGTTACAATTAATTGCCCCTCATTTTAGGGAGGATTTGTTACTCCAGGTAGCGTCAACATATGAGAAGGTTACCGATTGGCATAACCGAAAACCGGAAATAAAATAATCTATGGATTTTGTAAAATGGCTAGAAAATTTAATATTCCCCAGAAGTCACGGCGTAACTGCTAGCACTCGCAAAATAGCCAAAGAGGGTTGGCGGCAAATTGAAGCTTTAATGTCTTCTCGTAACCCAAGTTCTGCCAAGCAGGCAATACTGAATGCTGATAAGTTATTAGATGCGGTCCTTAAAGACTTGGTGGCCGGAGAAACTTTAGGAGAAAGATTAAAAGCGGCTCAGAATTTGTTTAGTGGTTATGATCGTTACCAAAAAGCTTGGGAAGCCCATAAAGTTCGTAATAGCTTAGCGCACGAAGTAACCTACGATCCGCCGTATTACGTGTGCCAGCAAGCGATTATTAGTTATCAGGAAGTTTTGAAGGATTTGGGGGCTCTATAGAAAGCAAGTCATTCCGGCCCCGGAGCCGGAATCTAGTAACATGTTAAATTTTTAATTCTTAATTTTTAATATTTTAAAAAGTTTTTAAAATTTAAATATTTAAAGCCGGTTTTTTTAAAAATTAAAAATTACGATCATTTACTGGATTCCAGGTCTTGTCCCGGAATGACAAGATGGAATATATGTTAATACCTGTAATAGGATTAGAAGTTCATATAGAGCTCGCTACTAAGTCAAAGATGTTCTGCGGCTGTAAAAATGCGGCCTTTGGGTCCGAGCCGAACACTTTGACTTGCCCCACGTGCCTCGGCCTGCCGGGCGCACTTCCGGTACCCAATAAAGCGGCTTTGGAATCGACGATGTTACTTGGTCTTGCTTTGGGGTCGACGATTAATGAAGACAGCTTTTTTGAACGCAAGAATTATTTTTATCCTGATCTTCCAAAAGGTTATCAAATTAGCCAATATCAGGAACCTCTCTGCGTTGGCGGTCAACTATTGGTTGGGGTTACTGGATTCCGGGTCAAGCCCGGAATGACAGATGATTCTAACGTCAGAACTATTAGGATAAATAGAATTCACCAAGAAGAAGATACTGGGAAGTTAATGCACGACGGTGATAAGACGCTGGTGGATTTTAACCGGAGTGGGGTGCCTCTCACCGAACTTGTTACCGAAGCCGATTTTAAATCGGCGGCCGAAGCGAAAGCATTTCTTAAAGAACTGGCTAGGATCATACGCTATTTAGGGATTTCGGAAGCAGATATGGAGAAAGGCTCGATGCGGCTGGAGGCTAATATCTCAGTCCAAGAAGCCGGATCTTTTAAAGCCGAGAATGCCCGTCTCACGTCTTTGGTCGGGTCGAAACTCAACCCTAAAGTCGAAGTGAAGAATATTAATTCTTTTAGGTTTGTAGAAAAGGCGATCGAGTACGAAATAAAACGTCAGACTGAGCTTATCGAGTCCGGTCAAACTTTAGTTCAGGAGACTCGCGGTTATAGCGAAAAGACCGGAGAAACTTATGTCCAGCGTTCTAAAGAGGATGCCCACGATTATCGCTACTTTCCAGAACCGGATATTCCACCGTTTCATTTTGACGAAGCGTTCGTAAGTGGGGTCAAAAAACGCTTGGTTGAATTACCTCGCCAGAAGATGGATCGTTGGGAAAAGTTTGGCGTTAAGGGGGCTGATTCCGAGATTATCGCCGATGACCAAAAGTTAGCAGATCTATTTGATGCGGTCATTCTACAGTTTAAAGATGCTAAAGCCGTTGCCAATCTGCTCGTTAATAAACCAGAATGGCAAGCAAAATCGGCCACCGAAATCGTCGCTTTTCTAAACTCCGCGTCGACTAAAATCAATCTTTCAGATGTCGAAGTAACGGAACTCTGTCAAAAGGTAATTATAGATAACCCTAAAGCCGTTGACGATTATAAAAAAGGTAAAGAAGCCGGTTTAAAGTTTTTGGTGGGGCAAGTGATGAGGCTTTCTAAAGGGGCATCAGACGTTACCGTTGTAACAGAGAGGTTAATGAGTATAGTCAATACCTCATAATTGTGGTTAGATTGTATCTAGTTCTGCCCCAACTTTAGTTTTCATGCTTGATTTAAAAAACCCTAATTACGAATACGTGATCTCGCAAGATCGTCTCTTGGAAATTGTCAACGACGAGCTCCCGAAGCACGAGATGATCGCTGTCGACACGGAAGCCACCGGGCTTGATCCATACCTTGCCAAACTACTCCTGGTTCAAATTGGCACTCCCGAGAAGGCCTACATTTTTGATGCCCGAAAACTAGATATGGCTCCAATCAAGTCGATTCTAGAAGATTGCAAGATTTTAAAAATTCTTCAAAACGGCAAATTCGATTATTCTCTGCTTAAAGTTAAATTAAACGTGGCCATGGTGAATGTGTTTGACACCATGTTGGCCGAACAATTGGTTAATGCCGGTTTAGGCCGCCGCAACGCCTCTTTAAAAGACATTGCTAAAAAGTATTTAGATTTGGACATCGATAAAGATTACGCCAATTATAATTGGGAAAATTTGGGATCGGTGCATGTGGAGTTTAGTGAGCGTCACTTAACCTACGCCGCCAACGATGTTTTTATGTTATTTCCAATTTTCCAAGCTCAATTTGCGGATATTCAAAAAAAGGATCTGGTTAAAACCGCTCAGCTGGAGTTTGCGGTGATGCCTGTCGTTGCCGAAATGGAAGTAAAGGGCAGCCATATCGATGTGGCCAAGTGGCGGGCTAATTTAGAAGAACTTAAAATTAAACGTAATACACTCGCCAAGCAGATTCAAAACGAAATTCGGCCTCTCTATAATACTGAGCAGGTCGATTTGTTTGGCAACGTCAGTGACGTCATTAATATTAACTCTCAGCAACAACTTCTAGATCTTTTTAATAATAAATTGGGTTTAAATATGATCGCAACCGGTGAAGAACATTTGTCTAAATCGAGTCATCCGATCGCCAAACTAATGTTGGAATACAGGGGGGTTGAAAAGCTGATTAGTGCTTTTGGTGAGAATCTTCTCGCTAAAATCCACCCTCGAACCGGTCGCCTACATCCCGATTTTATGCAATTGGGGGCGGATACCGGCCGTTTTTCTTGTAGTAGCCCTAATTTACAGCAAATTCCCAAAGAATCTTCGTTCCGGAGTTGTTTTACAGCTGCTCCCGGTTATAAGTTAGTCACCGCTGACTACTCACAAATGGAACTGCGAATTCTAGCGGAAGCTTCCAAAGACCCGGTGATGCTTAAAGCCTATGACGATAAATTAGATTTACATACTTACACCGCTTCCAAAATGTTTAATATTCCATTTGATGAAGTCACCAAACCGCAGCGCTTTAACGCCAAGTCTATTAACTTTGGTTTAATGTATGGTCGCGGCGCCGCTTCTTTAGCGGCTCAAATTGGTTGCAGCGTTGACGAGGGTAAGTTGTTACTCCGGCAGTATTTTGATAGCTACAAAGGCGTTAAAATTTGGTTGGACCACGTGGCCAAGGAAGCCGTTAATAAAGGCTACTCGGTGACTTTGGGCGGTCGGAAAAGATGGTATAATATGCCGGAGAGCACCGACCCCATGTACGAGAAATTGATCTCGAACATTGAGCGTCAAGGTAAGAATACTCCGATTCAAGGCAGTAGCGCCGATATTACTAAATACGCTTTGGTTTTTATTCATAAAAAGATTAAAGAGTTGGGGCTGGCCGCTAATATTATTCATACGGTCCACGACGAAATTGTGGTTGAGATTCGGGAAGATCAGGCGGAGGCTTGGTTGCCGGTGCAGATTGCCGAAATGGAACGAGCCGGTCAACTATTATTAAAGAGAGTTCCAGTTGAAGCCGATGGAGCCGTTTCCGATATTTGGGAGCATTAGTGGGAATTTAAAATTTGAAATTAGAAATTTGAAAAATTTATGGTGATATGTCAAAGGTGTGGGCAGCGGCCTGCCGTCGTTCAAACAACTCAATTAATTAATAATCAACAGGTTCTGGTGAGCCTGTGTCAACAGTGCTTTGATGAAATGCAGCAGCAAACTCAAAGTGTCACCTCCGTCCTCAACAAGTATGGCAGGGACCTAACTAAACTGGCCGCCGAAGATAAATTAGATCCGGTCATTGGCCGTAAAGACGAAATCGAACGAGTCATCCACATTCTGTCTCGTCGCACTAAAAATAACCCGGTCCTAATTGGTGACCCCGGCGTTGGTAAAACGGCGATTGTGGAAGGCCTGGCGCAACGGATCGCTTCCGGTCAAATTCCGGAAACTCTGCAGGGTAAAAAAGTCGTCTCCCTCGACCTGGCAGCGCTTCTAGCTGGGACCGGTCATCGGGGTCAATTCGAAGAACGTCTTAAAGATGTTATTAATGAGGTGATTCGGGCTCAAGGCCAAGTTATCCTCTTCGTTGACGAACTACACACCGTTGTTGGAGCTGGGGCGGCCGAAGGAGCCATGGACGCTGCCAATATCCTTAAACCGGCTTTAGCGCGAGGAGAGCTGCAGTTAGTCGGCGCGACCACTCTTGATGAGTATCGGAAGAGAATAGAGAAAGACGCCGCTTTAGAGCGTCGCTTCCAACCAATCGTTGTTCCAGAGCCTTCTATGGAGGAAACTTTCGAGATTTTAAAAGGTCTTCGGGAACGTTACGAGCGACATCACAAAGTTAAAATTACTGACGAGGCCTTACTGGCGGCCGCGTCGCTTTCCGACCGTTATATTTCCGATCGTTTTCTACCGGATAAAGCGATTGATTTGGTTGATGAGGCCTGCGCGCAAGTGCGGATTTCTCAAATTAAAGAGCCCGAAAATTTAAAGACTGTCGAAAAAGAATTGGTGGTGGCCAAAGAGGCTCATGACTCATTGCAGATTGCTAAATTGGAGAAAGTTCGTCAAGAATTAGTCGATTTATGGACCCGTACTAAACTGGAAGATATTCCCTCAGTCGTGAAGCGAGATATTGCCCGCGTCGTTTCGCGATCTACCGGCATTCCGGTCGAAGAACTGTCACTGGAAGAAAAAGCCCGTCTACTTCATTTGGAAGAGCGGATTCACGAACACATTGTCGATCAACAGGAAGCCGTCCAAGTCGTCAGCGAAGCCATTCGTCGCGGCCGAGCCGGCCTTAAAAATCCCAAGCGGCCAATCGGGTCATTTCTGTTCCTTGGTCCCACCGGAGTAGGGAAGACAGAACTCGCCAAGGCTCTGGCTTTAGTCCTCTATGGCAGCCCAGACATGATGGTGAGACTCGACATGAGCGAGTACATGGAAAAGCATACAGTTAGCAAAATGGTGGGAGCGCCGCCCGGCTACATTGGCTTTGAAGAGGGGGGCCAGCTCACCGAAATCGTGCGTCGCAAGCCGTTTTCTATTATTTTGCTGGACGAAATCGAAAAGGCTCATCCTGACGTTTTTAACATGTTGCTACAAATTATGGAGGACGGCAGGCTTACGGATGCTCACGGTCGCCTGGTTAGCTTTAAGAATGTTATTTTAATCATGACGTCAAACGTTGGCAGCGAATTAATTTATGCCAACACAATTGGTTTTGGGAACAGTGATACTAAAAAGTCGGAAGATCCGTCCGAAAAAATTAAATCACAACTGTTTGATATTTTACGGCAAAACTTTAAGCCGGAGTTTTTAAACAGACTTGACGAAGTCGTTGTCTTTAAATCGCTGAGCCGTGAGGACGTTCGCAAAATCGTCGACATGGAGGTTTTAAAACTAGCCGAGATTCTTAAAGAACAGAAGATCGAGATCAGTATAGACTTAGCCGCTCGGGATTGGTTAGCGAAAGAGGGTTATGATCCCACCTTTGGGGCCAGGCCTCTGCGTCGCCTGATTCAAAAAGAAGTAGAAAATGAAATAAGCAGTTTAATTATTAAAGACGAGGTTAGTGATGGTAGTCTCGTAACCGTCACTGTTGCCAAAAATAAGCTGGTTATTAAAGGCACGCCGGCGGAAGCCGCCGTTGCTGTTTCCCAGTCCCAGGGCTCTAAAATTAGCTAACGCTTGATTGTTACGACCTCATTTGGTACTATTGGCAAGTCTTATGACTGATTTTCGTCCCGGCGACACAATTAAAGTCTTCTATAAAGTCACTGAAAACGGCAAGGCCCGGATTCAGCCTTTTGAAGGTGTCTGCATTGCGCGCCATGGGATGGGCGTTTCCAAGACTTTCATGGTCCGCAAAATCGCTACCGGCGGCATTGGGGTGGAACGAATTTTCCCGGACTTTTCTCCTAATATTAGTAAAATCGAAGTTACCAAACAAGGCGATTCGCGCCGAGCGAAACTCTATTATCTTCGTAATCGTTTAGGTAAGGCCGCTACTCGGGTTAAAACCCTCAAATCCTCCGCGCCTAAATCTAAAGTTGGCGCTACTATAGACGAAACTGAAGTTAGCGCTTAGTATTTATTCATGTCCGGAAATCATAATCAAGAGGTTGGCAGAGCCGGTGAAACGGCCGCCTGTGAATATTTGTCAAAGAGGGGTTATCAAATTGTGGAGCGTAATTTTAACGATATTCAATGGGGAGAGCTCGACATTATCGCCATCAAAGATAAAACCTTAATTTTCGTGGAGGTTAAAAGTCGGTTATCAAATCAATACGGCAACCCTGAAGAAGCTGTTACTAAGCATAAACTTTCCTCACTTAAAAGAACTGCCAATTTCTACGTTATGAAGCATCCTTATTATCCCACTCTCCTCCGCATTGACGTCGTGGCGGTCATTTTAGACCATAAAACCCTTACGCCTCTAAGCTTCGACCTATTTATTGACGCAACAACTTAACTTGCTAAAGTATTAGTTATGACGGTTAATAATGTCTTCGAAAAAATTAAGAAAATCAATGAACACGATCAAGAGTACTGGAGTGCCCGGGATCTGTACAAATTACTAGGTTACACGGAGTATGGTAAGTTTCTACCAGCTATCGAAAGAGCGAAAGAAGCTTGCAAAAACAGCGGCCAGAAGGCCTCGGATCATTTCGCTCAGGTGAGCGATATGATAAATATCGCGTCAGGAACGAAAAAAGAGGCTAAAAGGGAGATCCAAAACTACGATTTATCGCGTTACGCTTGTTATTTAATTGCTCAAAATGGTGATCCCCGTAAGGAAGAAATCGCTTTGGCCCAAACTTATTTTGCCATTCAAGCTAGACGGCAAGAGTTGAATGAGAATCTAATTGAGGATAATAAACGACTGTTTCTAAGAGGCGAACTAAAAGTTCACAATATAGAACTAGCCAAAGCCGCTACAGCGGCCGGAGTAGTTAATCACGCTAATTTCCAGGATTTTGGTTACATGGGCTTATATGGCGGAATGCGTCAGAAAAACATTCACGCCCAGAAGAAACTTACGAAGAACCAATCGATTTTAGATCATATGGGTAGTGAGGAATTAGCGGCGAACCTTTTTAGAGCGACGCAGGCTGAAGCTAAATTAAAACGCGAAAATATCTTTGGTCAAAGTAAGGCCAATCAAGCGCATTATGACGTTGGAAAAAAAGTGCGACAGACAATAAAAGAACTCGGCGGCACGATGCCGGAGAAATTGGCAACACCGGAAAATATTAAAGTCACCACAAAGCGCCTTAAAAAACCTTCCAAAAAATCATTTCTGAAGTAAACCTTGGTGCCCCCGGAGAGATTCGAACTCCCGACCTTGACGTTAGAACCGTCCTGCTCTATCCACTAAGCTACGGGGGCATACGGTATTGATTATTGAATATTTCCCAGTTGGTATTATAGCCTAAATAGAGTGATATAATCTGTAAGGAAATTTTATATAGACTAGCCCGGGTGGTGGAATGGTATACACGAGGGACTTAAAATCCCTTGACCTTAATGGTTATGAGGGTCCGACTCCCTCCCCGGGCACCACCCTACTTCGCTAAAGCTACGTAGGACTAAAGCGTTTAATCAGTGAAGTTAGCGTGATAGGTTAGGCGGCACTTTTCGATGACCTCACGGGCTTCTATGGCATCCCCCCAGCGCTCTACAATTACTCGGCGTTCGGGAGTATTTTTGTGTTTAAATTGCAGTGTTTTATAATTTTCCCAAAAGAATTGAATTTCATCCAAGCGAATTTGGGCCACGTCATCTAAGTCCTTATAGTGCTTAAAGCGAAAATCGTCGGCTGGGACCGCCAAAATCTTGTCGTCCCGCTCGCCGCCGTCGTTCATGTACATTATACCAATCGGTCTCGTCGCAATTAAACACCCTGGGAAGGTTGGATATGTCAAAAGGCACATTACATCCAGCAAATCGTTATCGTCGTCGTAAGTTTTAGGAATTAAGCCGTACTCGGTGGGGTAAGGTAGCATTTCGTACAGGACTCGGTCGAGCTTAATAATTCCGGCTTCGGTCACAAATTCGTATTTATTAAACGTGCCTTGGGGAATTTCGACTAGCATGTTTAAATTGCCCTCAAGGTCAAAAGTATCCAAGGCATGCAGGGGGTTCATGGGATTACTAAAATAAGTTCTGCCGAGTGAAGGAATATTAGCCATCGATTTTCATTTTAAACTAAACAGTAGTAAAGCAACAGCGGCGGCGGTCATAATTAGCGTCGCGCTGATACCTAAGAAATTTGAGAATTTAGAGTTGGTTCGTGCCCCCATCACTGCTTTGTTATTAGCGATTGAGAGGATAATGACCATGAGGAGCGGAGCCGTTAAACCGTTTACTACCGCGGAATAATAGAGCAGCGTAAATGGGGCGATGGGAGTAAAATTGACGATGATTCCAAAGATTGTTGCCAGAGCGATTACTAAATAAAATCCCGGGGCCTGTCGCAGCGTTTTAGAAAGACCTTCTTTCCAACCAAAAGTCTCCGAAATGGCATAGGAAGCGCTGCCAGCTAAAATCGGTATTGCTAATAATCCAGTTCCTACAATTCCAAACACGAAAAGCAAGAACGTCAGGTTACCTCCCAAGGGGCGCAGTGCTTCGGCCGCTTGAGAAGCGGTCGCGATGTTAGTTAGCCCGACGCGACCAAGTGTTGCCGCCGCGGTTAAGATGATAAAGAAAGTCATCAGGTTGGAAAAGATCATGCCTATAATAGTGTCGCGACGCATGGCTTTTAGATCAACTGTTTGCAATTTATGGGGCGGGAGATTAAAACCGCGAATCCTTTTACTGCTTATTTCCTCTTCAATTTCCTCGCTAGCTTGCCAGAAAAATAAATAGGGTGAGATGGTCGTCCCCAGAAAAGCCACAATCGCCATCACGTAATTTTTATTTAATAAAATAGTTGGCAGCAGAGTATTTTTGATAACTTGGAGCCAATCTTGCTTGACTATCAACGCCGTTACGACATAGGCCAGCAAACTAAATATTAGAATTTTTAAATATTTAGAATAAGTTTTGTAAGGCACGAAAATTTGAAGCAGTACGGAGCCAAGCATAAAGGCGACGATTAAGACAGCGAACGGAATCGGTATTATTAATCTGAGAGAAGACGCCATCGCTCCCAAGTCAGCGCCGATATTAATGACGTTGGTGGTAGTCAAAGTCATTACTGCAATCAAAAGTAACTTTTTAGAGTAATGTTTCTTAATAACACCAGCGAGACCGGTCCCCGTCACTAACCCAATTCGAGCGCACATTTCTTGAATTGCGGCCATGAGTGGCATACTAAAAAATGCCAACCACAAAGTTTTATAGCCGAACATCGCTCCGGCTTGGGAGTAGGTGGCAATACCCGAGGGGTCATCGTCGGCGGCGCCGGTAATAATTCCTGGCCCTAAGATTTTAAGAATATTTTTTAATTTCATCCAACTATTAATTTAACATAGTGATGATAAGATGTGTGAAGTTATGAAATATCTTGATGGCACCAAAAGAGGTAAATTCATCGTCATCTATGGCTCTAACAACATTGGTAAGTCTACCCAAGTAGGCCTTTTAGCTAGTGAAATCGTTAATAACTATCACGAGCAACTGCTGGTCGTTAAATATCCAGTCTACGGGTTGCACCCTACCGGCCCGATTATACGATCGGCTCTAAAAGATAAAGTGGCGACTCGTCCTAAATTTAATCCTTTAGAGTTTCAAGCGATTTACGCCCAAAATCGCCGAGATTTTCAAGACATTATAGTCGCTAACTTAAACGCTGGAATTAACGTGATTGCTGAAGATTACTTAGGTACCGGGATTGCCTGGGGCATGACCAGCGACGTTCCTTTAAGCGCTCTCCTAAAAGTCAATAGCGGACTCTTAATTCCTGATATATCAATCCTTATGGACGGGGAACGTTTTAAATCTGGACACGAAAGTCATCATTTATACGAAAGCGCTGGTGACGTTGTTTGGAATAAGAACCGAGCGATTCATTTAAAATTGGCTAAAAAGTTTGGCTGGAAAATAGTGAAATCCGACAATTCCGTCGAACAAACTCACGATGATATTTGGAAACTGGTAAAACGTAAATTTTCTATACCAGACCGAACCAACCCAAAGGCTTAAAAAACCAGGCATATATTTTTATTTTGGCACGAATAAATTCTATTTCTTGACCCCTAAATTTTCTTTTAAAAGCAGTTAACCCCAACCATTTTTTGGGGGAGTGTGAGCGGTCGTCATAAATACCATCAAGATCAAAGGTAGTACAACCGTTTTTCTTGGCCAATTTTAAACCCTCCCATAATAGCGTGGTGGCAATGTTATAAGTGCGGCCGGTGGCAGTAGACGGTAAAAATAACCCAAAAGCCTGCGGCGGGGTAATTAGTGACATATTGCCGCCCAACAGTTCATTATTTTTATAAGCGAGAATTACTTGAGCCTTTTCCCCAAACCCGCCCCACTGTTTTTGCCAATCTTTAAGCGGTTGCACGAAGAAATTACTAATTTTACCGGTATCTTGCAATAACGGGTAAATTTCGGCCAGCGACTCTGTAATCTTAATTGTAATTTTTTGGGCCTGATTTCTTTTAATACTTTTTTTGGCTGTTTCATCAAAACTGGCCAGTATTTCTTCTTCAGTTTTAGTTAGATTTATATATGAAGTTTTAGAAGGGCAAAGTGCCCGCCGCAAATTCTGATAGTGGTTTTTTTTAAAGTCGGTTTCAAGCTTCGCATACGCATCTTCTTTTATAGAAATTGCGGCTTCAACGATCACATATAATGCTTTTTCGCGTCGTGAAATTTTTTCTATTTCTGCAAAGGGAACATGGGTGCAACGTTGAATTTTAATAACACTTCCAATGAGCGGAATTCGCTTAATTAAAATAACCGTCTCTTTAACCTTTTCCACTACCCAACCGCTGTTTTCAAAATAACAACTGTATTCTTTTGATTGACGATAATCGGGCACGCTAGCAGTATACTGAAAAAATGCGTTGGCCGTTTACGGAATCAGTTTTATTTGAAGAACAGGGTTTATACTCTACTGTTAAGATAACTAAAAAAGGCAATCGAGTTAATCTATTTACGGGTGGTAAATATCTGCAGTCATCCTTCGATTTAAATAGTAACCCGAAAGGGACAGTGTTTGATTGGTACTTAGCGGCGCCCTGGTTTTCTGGAAATTTTAGCGGCCAAATCGGGACGATTCTAATTTTAGGATTGGGAGCTGGATCTCAAGTTAAACTCTTTAACCAGGCTTATCAAGTTGAAAGTATTATCGGGGTGGAAATTGATCCGTTAGTAATTAGCCTAGGCCGGCAGTTTTTTGATCTTAACGATCGTAATTTGCAAGTAGTAACCGCCGATGCGTCAGATTATATAAAGAATGCGGCGGTCTCTGCTGATTTAATAATTCTGGATGCTTACCGAGAGAATAAATACGATCCGGAGTTAGGTCAGAATGATCTTTTAAAGCAGACGGCTGCGAAGCTGTCGCAGAGTGGGGTCCTAATTATCAACAGGGTCAACGGCGAGAAATCTAATCAGGATTTAGAGAACGATTTAAGAGGAATTTCTAAAGTAGTGTTTGCGATGAAAGTTTATAACAATATTTTTTACATTTGCACTAATTCTGAAGTCGCTCCAAAGTCAGTCAGCGAAGCAGCTGGAATTCTAAAGCAAGCCGAGAAAACTAACAGAACCTTAAAGTTCTTTGATTCGCTAAAACTATCTAACTTGCGTGTGGCCGTGCCACTTCAGATCTTTACGTGGTGAGCTGCCCGGGACTCGAACCCGGAACCACTTCCTTAAGAGGGAAGTGCTCTACCATTGAGCTAGCAGCCCGCAAACCAAGTACCTATTATATATCTAGATTCCCTTTTGATATATACCCCGTAGTGTGGTAAGATGTCAATAACATATTCTTAAATGGTAAGGAGAGAAATGAACAAATTACGTTGGTTGTTCGGAACCTTTATGGTCGCAGCGCCGGATTTGGCTTCAGGCGTGGCATTGTCGTCACTGATGATGTTGCTATTCGCTCAGCCCAGAATCTTTTTGGTGCTAATTCTTAACGTCGTGTTGGGGGTCTTTGCCGCTATTTCACCAGATTTGGATTTGTTGATTCATGTGTTGGTACTTAAGCGGCCAATTTCGTTTGACCATCGGCTTCGGTTTCACAAACCAATTCTGATTGTCTTAGTGTGGTTGGTGATCGCCCCGTTCTCGGTTTTCTACGCAACATTGGTCGCTCTTTGTATCTTGGCGCATTTTGTTGATGATAGCGTTGGGGATGCACAAGAATGGGGGATTCAGGTCTTTTGGCCTTTCAGCAATAAGACGGTTGTATTCTGTAGTCGAAAGGGAGGTGAATTCCAACTGATACGTTTCTACGAACCTTCTCAGTTCGCCATGCCGAAGCACGAAGATGAATTAGATAAGTATTACTTGGGTTTAACAATAAAGAACATTACGACTTTAACTTGGGGCGGAGTGGCTTTACTACTTCTGATTGTTGTCTTTGCCAGACTTTAGTTTCATAGTTTCGTTTAAGGACGATTTACTTAACAAAGTGGATCGTCCTTATTTTTTTGATAAATACTAAAGTCGCAGTCGCTAGCAGGCCGATGCCAATGGCTGTTGCTTGATGCAAAAGACTGATCTGGCCGAGTTTTAGAAAGTCGCGAACTAGTGGCACGTGCGGGGAGATGATTACAAATATAGTTGAGGCTACAATAAATATAGACAATGATCTATCTATACTCCAGACTCGGTTAGCCAGAACCACTCCGATATTAATGACGAGTAGAGTCACAATGACCATGGTTCTTACCTCAGATTCTCCCAGTTTTAAACTCGTCGCAATTCCAAAGGTCAGTAAGGCGAAGCCTAGGCAGATTAGGCCTTGAATTACACCGGAAATTAAGATTTGGCTGGTAACCATTTTTTCGGATAATTTACGGGGAGATTTCTTCATGATATTTGGTTCTTCGTCTTGAGACTCAAAAACCATGGAACTCACTGGATCGGTAAATAGCTCCATAATTGCGATATGGATCGGGAAGAAAACCGGCGGAAAGCCCAGAAAGACCGGTATTAAGGCCATTCCGGCGATCGGAAAGTGTAGGGCAATAACATAAACAATTGCTCGGCGAATGTTGGCATAAATGCGGCGCCCCAGCCGTACCGCGTCAACCACCGAAGTAAAATTATCATCAAGGAGCACCAAGGAAGCCGATTCCCTGGCAACGTCGGTACCGTGCTCGCCCATGGCGACGCCAATGTTGGCCGCTTTAATGGCCGGTGCGTCGTTAACTCCGTCACCAATCATCGTGACCACTTCGCCACTTTTTTTAAGCGCTTCCACCAGGAGCAGCTTTTGGCCAGGCGACACCCTGGCAAAAATGTTGTTTGTTTTAACTTCTTTTTCCAATTGCGATTCGTTTAAGCTTTTAAGATTCGGCCCTAAAATGCAATTACGACTATTCTTAAGGCCTATTTCCAAAGCGATCCTTTTAGCGGTTTCGGGATGATCACCGGTTATGATGACAATTCTTATTCCGGCTGAATAACACATCTTAACCGCGTCCTTTATCGCCGGCCTAATTGGATCGGTAAATCCCAGTAATCCTAAGAACCGCGGTCCCTCAGAACTACTTACAGCGACAGCGAGCGTTCGGAGTCCTGCTTCAGCCATTGCCACCACTTTGATTAATATAACTTCTCTTTCAATTAGATTAACTAGACAATAATCAAGAATAGTTTCCGGGGCTCCTTTAAGAGCGGTCAAATCGTTGCCAGAATCATCTTTCCAAATTTCGGATACTGCCATATTTAAAGGTACTTCAGTTTGATGATGCCAACCCTCTGGAATTTTGCCAAACTCATGAATGGCTTTTTCGATCGGATCAACTGTGCGAGTTCCGCTTGCCAAAACGCTAACTTTAATTAATTCCGCGAATTCATTTGGAATATTGTCGCCGACGATTTCATAAGACTTTCCTGGTATATAAAGCCCGCTTAGACGCATTTTATTTTGAGTGATAGTGCCTGTTTTATCTAGGCAAATAACGGTGGTGGCTCCTAGCGTTTCAATAACGGAACTTCTACGAGCCAGCACGCGTTTTTTGGAAATTCGGAAGGCTCCGAGGATTGTAAAAACTGCTAGAACCACCGGGATTTCCTCCGGGATCACCGACATTGCTAAAGTGATTCCGGCTAAAATTCCCTGCAGCCAGTTGCCTTGACGTAACCCGTAATAAACGACTAAAGACAGACATAGAGTGGCTCCGATAAAGGCGATTTTTTTAACCAGGCTTCCAATTTCCTTTTTAGAGGGCGAAGCTTCAATCTTGATTTCATTTAGTGATTTACCGATTTTGCCAATTTCCGTTTTTGGTCCGGTAGCGGTTACTTGAGCGATTCCGTGCCCGGTGGTTATTAGAGTGCCCATAAAAACGGCAGCCCCGTTTAGCTTTGGCACTGCAACGGATTCGCCGGTGAGCATTGACTCTTCACAACTAAGGTTAGTGACCTGAGTAAGAGTGGCGTCAGCGGCTACGCGGTCACCTTCATTTAAAATTAGGTAATCGCCGACTACGACCTCTCTACTTGCAATATGGACTGTTTCACCGTTTCTTAAAACAAACGCCCGCGGGCTACCGATTTGCTGCAGTGCTTCTAAAGCTTTTTTAGCCTTACGCTCTTCGTAGATATCAATCAAAATGATGGCGACGACGGAAATGAGCAGAGGGACGGCGTCGGAAATTTCGCCGAGGGTAAAATAGAGGATGCTGCCGATAATTAGTAGGATTATCATTGGTTCGGATATTAACTCTTTAATTTGGGACAAAAAACCAATCCGGCTTTGGGATAGCTCATTGTAACCGGTCTTTTTTAAAATGTCGGCTGCCTGGGCAGTAGTAAGGCCTTGATCCACAAAAATGGTGCCAAGGGTCAGAGTCGAACTGACATGACCGCTTTTTCAGAGCGGCGCCATGACCACCTAGGCTACCTTGGCTCGTGCTGCTATTGTAACAAATTTTTACGTGGTGCCGAAGGAGGGAGTCGAACCCTCATACCCTTGCGGGCACTACCTCCTGAAGGTAGCGCGTCTGCCATTTCGCCACTTCGGCTTTTTTTTGATCGTTAAGGGATTCGCCCACAAGTTCTAAAAGCTTCTAATTCTTCGTTGCGCTCAGAAAGAAGCTTTAAGACTTTCGGGCCTGCCTCCCTCCTCCGCCGGTGGTGGAGTCAGTCCGGCATTCTCATCCCACCGAAAACAAAATTTGCTGTTTTGCTTTGCAAAGCAGTAAATTTTGGTGCCTCCGGGGGGATTCGAACCCTCAACCCTCACGTTCGAAGCGTGATACGCTATCCATTGCGCCACGGAGGCAAATTATTCTTGTCATCATTATACATGACTGGCTCAATATTTAGGCGGCGCATAAAATCTAGATCTTGATTTAGGTTAGATAGGTTTGATAGGTTTTTGTTAACAGTCTGCAAATCTATTTTTTTAGTTAGTAGAAAGTAGAACATATTGTTTTTAATTGAGATGGAGTAGGTTT
>JAPLWK010000010.1:128983-133681 GCA_026396615.1 candidate division WWE3 bacterium
ACTCGTCGTTTAGTTTTTTATGACTATGAAGCGAGAAGCGATTAACGGCGACTAGACCTCCTTCAGTCAAACAGCGTCGCATATCAGCATAAAACTCCGGTGAATTCGTGTTCTTGGCTTGGCCGCCCCCTTCGTATAAATCCACTAAGATCAAGTCGTACTTTTGTGAAGTCTCTCGCATGTATTCAACGGCGCCTTGATTTATTATTTTTAGGTTTGGATGATTAAGGTCAAAATACTCTTTAGCAACTTTAATCATGGTCGAATTTATTTCTATTCCGTCAATTCTCTCCGGTCGAAAATAACGATTGTAGTAATGAACCGCGGTGCCGCCACCGAGTCCAAGGATACAGATACTTACTGGATCACAGTCAAGAAAAGCTCGAGACACTAAAAAATAGTCCCAGTAAACATCACCGGTTGGTTTGGGGTCTTTTTTATAGATAGAGTGAGTGTAAAGTTTGTCGATTATCAAGCGACGTAGCCCTTTTTCTTCGGTCACAGCGACTAGACCAAATGGGGTGGATTCTTCAAAAATAGTTGTCGCTTTATGACCAAATATCAAGATCGTGTCATGCCCTTAAGGGGTCACTTAGTGAAATGTCGCCACTACAATTGTGATGGTTATAAAAATTAATATTAAAGCGATTAAATTTTCTAACTCCAGTTTTTTAGCGTAGCAAATAATCTCGATTTTTGTTTTAGCCGCTTTTTCTACGTATTTGATTTCTGAAACCTTAATTATCTGCAGGTTTTTAAAATTGGTGACTTTACCGTCGTAGTGGGATCTAATTCCTAAGCGGTATGGTAGAGGCCATAGTGGCAACCCGGGCCAATTTAGATCGCCTAAAGTGTCGTGGAAAAAGTGCCAGCACACTCCAGTCGTCAAAACAACCAGATAGATACTTCCATGTGACAGCAAAGTTATTAGAAATAAAACGGGAATAATTAATAATGGTTTGTGAATCAGTTCACGGTGGCTTTTTATTTTAGGATTATGTAATAGATACTTAATTATTAGGTCCAGATCCGGTAGCACCGCAGCCGCTGATCCTAAGGCGTAGGCAAAATAGTTATGAGATTGTTTAAAAATTATGGAGAGCACCAAACCTAGCAAGAGCCCCATAGAAAGATCAAGGACCCCGAATTTAAAGTATAAAATTATTAGGTCTAATCTACTGGCGGCTTTTTCCATTTTCTTAGTATATCAATAAAAACCGATATTACTTGGGCTCAGAATCGAATTTATTAAAGAAATAATGTTTAACTATTTCGGTCACTGCAAAATAACTTAGGAGTACAATACCGATCCATAGCCAAATTGGAAATTTCAAACTTGTAAAGCTAAAAATGCCACGCCCAATACCCAAAAAAGTAATACCGGTAGCGATTATCATTGAGAGGATCGCCAGGATGGTAATTAGGCGACTGGGGACGCTCTTAAAAATAGATAGTCGAGTACGGACCACAAAGAGAATTAGCATTTCGGATAGGGCCGATTCAACAAACCAGGCCGTTCGGAAAACTTCCGGTGAGGCTTTAAAAAAGTAAATCAATGGAATAATTAAAGCTAGGTCAAAGACACTACTAATAATTCCAAAATAAATCATGAAATTACGAATTAGATTAATATTCCAACGGCGCGGTCGCAATGTATATTTGTGGTCAACATTGTCGCTGGCGATTGCCAACATGGGAATGTCACTTAGGAAATTATTTAGTAGAATTTGGGCCGGTAGAAGTGGGATAAACGGTAAAAATAGTGACGAAGCGGCGAGAGTTACCATATTACCAAAGTTAGCGCTAATTGTAATAAAAATGTATTTAGTGATGTTTCCAAACGTCTTTCGCCCGAGTTCAATTCCCTCCGCTAACACTTTTAGGTCCTTATGTAACAGAATAATGCTGGCGGCTTCTTTAGCCACTTCGGAGCCGGTGTTAACCGCAATCCCAACATCCGCGGCTTTTAATGCCGGGGCGTCATTTACCCCGTCACCGAGGAATCCCACAATATGGCCTTCTTTATTGAGAGTGGCGACAATGTCATATTTCTGCTTCGGGGTCACTCTGGCAAATAAAATGTTATCTTTGATTAGCGCCTCAAATTCAGTCGGATTGCGCTCCTCCAGCATTTCTCCGGAAACGATCCTGTCAACACTTAGACCAACCTCAGCAGCGACTTTTTTAACGACCTCTACACTGTCACCGCTAATAATTTTAATGTTCACCTGTAATCTTTGGAGTAATTTTAGAGCTTCGATGGCGGAAGGTTTAATGGGGTCTCTAAAAAGCAAGAAGCCGCTAAAGTCTAGATCGAACTCATCTTTTAGGGTTGACGTCTGGTCACCAAAATATTTCTTGGCGACAGCGAGAACCCTGAAACCCGATTCTTCGTATTTTTTAACTTGCAGCTTAAGTGCTTCGTGCTGCTTTTTATCTAATTTACAGACTTTTAAAACGCTTTCCGGGGCGCCTTTAGTGATCAGTTCTTTGTTGTCATCCAGTGCCACCACCACACTCATCCGCTGCCGTTCGTAATCAAACTCATTAACGTCAATTATTTGATATTGTTTGACTTTAGGTTCCAGTTTTTTAGCGTCGACGCTCATCCACAATGCTATGTCGGTTGGATTATTCCTAGTGGAGCAAAGCAGTCCCTCCATCAATAAATCTAAACTGATGTCACCTTTAATATCTATAAAACTAGCTAAACTAAAAATTCCAGTTGTTAGTGTACCTGTCTTGTCGGTACAGAGCGTGTCAATATTACCGAAATCTTCAACCGCCATTAACCGTTTCACGACAACTTTAAGTTTGGCCATTTTTAGGGCGCCTTGAGACAGAGTAATCGTCGTAATTACCGGTAGTAATTCCGGAGTAATGCCCACGGTCAACGCCAGAGCAAACAGCAAAGAGCTTAAAAGGCCTTTCCCAAGGATCGAGTTGGAAGCGAAGATAAAAATCGTTAATAACAAAATAACTTTAAAAAGAAAGTTACTGAATTTTTGGGTTTCCTTTTGAAAATCGGTTAGAGGAGCCTTTTTTTCCAATGCCATAACTGTTTGACCGAAGAATGTGCCGGTCCCGATCGCTGTGACTATTCCCCGGCAATTGCCGCCGGAAATAAACGACCCCATAAAAAGCATGTTGGTAAGGTCAGCTGGTGTTTCTTTCGTAGTCTTAATCGCTATAACTTGCTTCAAAACTGGCGCTGATTCCCCGGTGAGGACTCCTTCGTCAACCGACAGTCCGTCGCAATTAATAATCCGCAGGTCAGCCGGAACCTTATCGCCAATGTGCAGTTCTACGATGTCTCCAAGAACTAAGTCTTCACTATTAATAGCTTGCCAGTGACCGGATCTCATTAATTGGCAGTGATGCGTAATAAATTTTTGCAGTTTTTTAAGGGCCGATTCAGCTCGATACTCTTGATAAAAGCCCATCAGAACACTAACGATGATTAGAGACAGGATAACGACGGCGTCAAGATGTTCACCAAGTAAAAAAGAGATAGCCGTCGCTCCCACGAGGACTAAGATCAACCAGTTTTGGAATTGAGATATAAAGATCTTTAAGGCCGTCCGCTGATTTTTAGCTGCGATTTTATTAGGCCCGTACTCAGCTAGCCTTTTTTTACTTTCAGCTTCACTCAGGCCTTCTGGCGAGCTTTCAAGAGAGGCCAATATTTCTTTGGGGGTCAGCAGCCAGGGCTTTTTGGGGGCAGTCACAGCTCCAGTGTATTGCTTTTAAATGTAAGGAGCAATGAGTTTTGGGGTGATCGATGGGATTCGAACCCACGACATTCGCCTCCACAGGGCGACGCTCTAACCAACTGAGCTACGACCACCACGTATTAGCCTTTGACAACCGTATTCTAACACAATAGAATGTTGCAAGACCAACCTCTAGGCGGGTGTAGTTCAGTGGCAGAATGTCTCCTTGCCATGGAGAAGATCGAGGGTTCGAGTCCCTTCACCCGCTCCACGTAAAGATCTTGACGAGTGGCCACTACGAATCTAGAGCTTTAGAGTGTCACGTTTGCCTTCAAGGCATTACGTGACAAAAAGGCAAGATCTAACGTGGTACAGCCAGAAGCAATATGCCCGCAAATAAAATTGCTATTTTTGAAGGAAACCAGATTCGTCGACATTGGGATGCTGATAAAGAGTTGTGGTTTTTCTCTGTAATTGACGTCATTGGAGTTTTGTCGGGCAGTTCAATTCCTCGAAGATACTGGAGTGATCTAAAGATTAAGCTACAAGCCGAGGGTAGTGAGGTGTACGAGAAAATCGTACAACTGAAAATGAAAGCTTCTGATAGCAAGTATTACCTCACAGATGTCGCAGATACAGAAGTGATGTTACGGATTATTCAAAGTATTCCTTCTCCTAAAGCCGAGCCCTTTAAGTTATGGCTAGCTCAAGTTGGCTACGAACGACTGGAAGAAACGGCCGATCCGGAATTAGCCATCAATCGAGCGCTAAGAACGTATCTTCAAAAGGGTTATAGCAAGGACTGGATAAACCAACGCTTAAAAAGCATCGAAATTCGGAAAGCTTTAACAGATGAGTGGGAAATTAGAGGAGTTAAGGAAGGTTTGGAGTTTGCGATTTTAACTAACGAAATAACGCGCGCTTGGACGGGACTCACCACCAAACAATATAAAAATCTCAAAGGTCTAAAGAAAGAGAATCTACG